>JAFVHC010000391.1 GCA_017474705.1 Bacillota bacterium | reverse complement strand
TTCGACGCCGTTGCGCGCGGCAGTCTCGGCGAACGCGAGGCACGCGCCATAAGGGTCGACGATGCCGCCCGTGGGCGCCCATAGCGCTGCGACCGCTTCGGGATTGAGGTTCGGTTCCTTGGCGTGCAACTCCTCGGATTCCATGATGCGCAGGCCTTCGACCCCATTCTCGATGCCGAACAAAAGATCCGCCTTATCCTGTTCGCTCAGGAACTCGTCGGCCAGGACCTTGCCCGGGAAGTTCATGCTCTTTTTATCGGACAGAGTGCCGCCGGAGACGACCGTACATACCACGTTGACGCCTTCGATGTGCTCGACCCGGCATACCACCAGACCATTATTGACCAGGATCTCATCCCCGGGCTTCAGATCCTGATACATATTCTTGTAACTGACAGAAACGTGATATTCATCGCCCTCGCATTCCTCACAGGCGAAGGTGAAGGTATCCCCCTCCTTCAGCTCTACTTTGTGGTTTTCAAAGGTACCGATCCGGTATTCCGGGCCTTTGGTATCCAGCATGATGGCGATCGGGAGACCCAGTTCTTTACGTACTTTCTTGATGGACTCGATCTTGGCCTTATGCTCTTCATGTGAGCCATGGGAGAAATTCAGACGTGCGACGTTCATTCCGGCCTTGCACATGCGCCGAAGCATCTCCTCGGATTCGCTGGCAGGACCGATCGTGCAGATGATCTTGGTTTTCCTCATAGGTTCCCCTTTCTAAAAACCCGCGGCGACGCCGCAGATATGATGACACGCATTAAAAATTTACTGATTTTATTATAGCACAGGGCAGATTCTTTGTCTATCTTCGGCCTTGCGGCAAAAGCATTAATTTGCTATACTTCCCATTGTGTTTAAAATGAAAGAAGGCGTTTATTTATGGAAATATTGCTGGCTACCGCTATCGCTTTGCTGGCAGGTCTGATGATGACCCGTGTGTTCCGGCTGCTGCATTGGAAATTCCCGGACGTCACGTCCTTCCTGCTGGCCGGTCTGATCGTCGGGCCATACTGCCTGGGTCGTCTGCATCTGCCGGGGCTTGGCTTCCCGACCATGGAAGACGTCGACAGCATGGCGCTGATCACCAACGTCGCGTTAGGCTTTATCGCGTTTGCCATCGGCAATGAATTCCGTCTGTCGCAGCTGCGCGAGACCGGCCGACAGGCGGTGATCATCGGCATTTTTCAGGCGGTATGTGCATCCCTGCTGGTGGATGCGGTGCTGATCGGTCTGCATTTTGTATTAGGAGAAGAGCGTCTGCCCTTGTCCGTAGCCATCACCCTGGGCGCGATCGCTTCTGCCACCGCGCCGGCCGCGACCTTGATGGTCGTGCGGCAGTATACAGCCAAAGGCCCGGTCACGGATCTGCTGCTCCCCATCGTCGCTCTGGATGACGCGGTCGGACTGGTCGTCTTCGCCATCTCTTTCGGAATCGCGCAGGCCATCGACGGCGGTTCTCTGAATATTGTCTCCATCCTCGTTGAACCGGTGCTGGAGATCATTGCGTCGCTGATGCTGGGTTCCATCATGGGCTGGCTGCTCTCACAATTGGAGAAACTGTTCCTCTCGAACACCAACCGTCTGTCCATGTCGATCGCATTCGTCATCGCGACCATCGCTCTTTCTTCTCTTAAGTTCACGTTTGGCGTGGTCCACATCGGTTTTTCGTCCCTTTTGGTCTGCATGATGCTGGGCACTGTATTCTGCAACCTGAGTGATTTTTCCGCCGATATCATGAGCCGTGCCGACCGGTGGACCGCTCCGCTGTATGCGACCTTCTTCGTCATCAGCGGTGCCGGGCTGGAACTGTCCGTCTTCCGGTATCCAAGCGTCATCATGATCGGTATCGCCTACATCCTGGTGCGCTGCCTCGGTAAATACTTCGGTGCCAGGCTTTCCAGCACCTGGACCCATTGCAGCGAGACCATCCGCAAGTATCTGGGCATCACCCTGTTCCCACAGGCCGGCGTAGCCCTGGGCATGGTGGTGACCGCGCAGGCCCTGGGTGGAGAAAAGGCTGCTCTGGTACGTAATATCATCCTGTTCAGTGTCCTCGTTTACGAACTGGCCGGTCCTCTGATGACCCGTATGGCACTGCAGGCTGCGGGCGAGATCGTCGAAACGCCCAAAGAAAAGACGAGCCGCGACAGATTCCGTTGACGTCTGCATATACAAAAAACAAAGGTGGGTATCCCCAAGCTCTCACAAGCGTAAGGATACTCACCTTTTTACGTTTACATGCTTTTTTACAAAGGCTTCGTGCATTCTTTGAGGAAAGCGAGATGCTCCTCATCCAGCAGCGGACCGACTTTGGCAAGCACTTCCTGATGATACTGATCGATCTGGCAGATCTCTTCCTCCGTCAGCATCTCCTTGACGATGGCCTCCCGCTCGTAGGGGCACATGGTCAGGGTCTCCATGCGGTAGAAGGCGCCCCACTCATTTTCCGTGTAGGGAACCACCATGACCAGGTTCTCGATGCGCACGCCGAACTTACCGGTGGCGTAGAATCCCGGTTCATTGGAGATGATCATGCCGGGCTTGAGCACCGTCTTGTTCATCTTTGTGGAGATGTTCTGCGGGCCTTCATGTACGCTCAGCAGATATCCCACGCCATGACCGGTACCATGCTTATAATCCAGGCCGCGCTCCCACAGGGGTTTGCGGGCCAGCACATCCAATGTCGTACCGGTGGCTCCCTCTTTGAACATCGCGTGTCCCAAAGCCAGATGGCCTTTGAGCACCAGCGTATAGACTTCTTTTTCCTCGTCCGTCAACGGGCCGCAGGCAATGGTCCGCGTGATATCGGTGGTACCTTCCAGATACTGAGCGCCACTGTCCACCAACAGAAAGCTCTTGGGTTCAAGCTTCGCGCAGGTCTCGGGCTGCGGGCCATAGTGGACGATGGCACCGTTGGGGCCATAGCCGGCGATCGTACCGAAGCTGATGCCCAGCGAATTCTCCTGATCGATGCGCATCTGATCCAGGAACGCGGCCACATCGCACTCGGTCGGACCTTCCGCCGCGTGATCCTTGACCCACTTCAGCAGCCGCACCATGACAGCGCCGTCCTTGATATGGGCTTTGCGGAAGTTCTCCTGCTCGGTTTCGTTCTTCACGGCCTTCATGGCGATGACAGCGTCCGTATCCTCGGGCACGATGGTCCAACCCTCCGGCAGGTTCTCGATCAGCATCTCGTTGATGAGTTTCAGATCCATGGCGATGCGGCTCTTCGGCAAGGTCTTCCAATAGGTGGTCAGCGCATCGTACGGACGGACCGTGATACCGTCCTTGGCCAGCAGCTCTTTCATTTCCGGCGTTACCTTTTTCGGCTCGATGAACAGATCGCAGGACTCTTTGCCGACCAAAGTGAATGCATAGGCGACCGGCGTCGCATAGATATCCGCACCGCGGTAATTGAGCAGCCACGCGGAGGATTCAAGCGAAGCGATCAGGTACAGATCCGCTTTCTTCTCCGCCATGTGCGCACGCAGGCGGGCCAGCTTCTCCGCTCGGGATTCTCCGGCAAATGCCACATCCAGATCGAAGATCGGATCCTGCGGCAGTGCCGGACGATCGTCCCAGACTTCGTTCAGCAGGTCTTCCTTGCAGGCGAAAGACAGGTTCTTTTTTGCCAGTTCCCGCTTCAGCATGTTGGCCTGGAAATTGCCGATCGTACGGCCGTCCATGCCCACGACGCCCTTCTCTTTTGTGTTTTCCAGTACATATTGCTGCCACGTCGGTACACCAGGCTCGCCCATCTTCATGAGCGCGATGCCGGTACCTTCCAATTGCTTTTCTCCTTGCAGGAAATAGCGTCCATCCACCCAGCAAGCTGCTTTGTCCGCAGTAATGACCACGGTGCCGGCAGACCCGGTGAAGCCCGAGATATAAGCCCGGCCGCGCCAGTACTGAGCAACGTATTCGCTCTGATGCGGATCGGAGGACAAGACGATGTAGGTATCGACTCCATGGGCGGCCATGACGGCACGCAGCGCAGATACACGTTCTGGAACAGTTTTCATTTAAGATCGTCCTTTCTTGTTGCTGTGACATACCAAATTAATGTAATCCTTTTCCCCCGTATTGTCAATGCCTGTCCTGTAGACTTGCCGGCCGTTTTATGGTACACTTGAAAACAGCTAGACCCATGAAAAGGAGCTTTTCTCATGAAAGAATATATCATCAAAAAAGTCCCCGGCAGCTCGCCTGTCTGGGCGGAAGCCGAGGAGGTCCTCGTCGATGTATATCCCTGGGGCTGTCCCTTCGAGGAGCCGCCGCAGGTGGCGGCCATGCTGATGCTGACCGACAAAGGCCTGCACGTGCTGATGGCCTGCGACGAGGCCGATCCCCGCGCCACCTACACCGAAAACAATGATCCGGTCTGCCGGGACAGCTGCCTGGAATGCTTCTTAAGTGCCGGCGAAGGCGGGTATCTGAACTTCGAGTGCAACGCCAACGGCGCCATCTGGAGCGCTTTCGGCCCGGATCGCCACCATAGACAGTTCCTGCGCGACATGCATCTTCCGGAACCCAAGGTCACCGTACATAAAAGTCCGGTCGGGTGGGGTGTGGAATACTGCATCCCGCAGGAAGTGTTCACATCTCTATTTGGCAAGCCGCTGCAAGCGGGGGATACTTTCCACGCCAACTTCTATAAGTGCGGCGACGATACTGCCGTGCCCCATTACGCCGTCTGGAACCCGGTCGTCGCAGAGGCGCCGGACTATCACCGGCCGGAATGCTTCGGGCTGGTGCACATCGAAGCATGACAGGACAAAAAATAAGCTGTCGCATTACTGCGGCAGCTTTTCGTTTTCTTTTCGGATGACTTTACCATAATACCCGATGTACTTGATCAGGGTGAACAGTGCGACGGCGATGCACACGCCGATCATGATGTTGCCCACATTGTGCGGGATCCCTTTGAAGATCAGGAGCGCCAGCACCGTGGCGTAGATCAGCACTGTGTAGACTTTTCCGAACCACTGCGCACTGATGACCGTACCCTGGCTGATCGCCTTAAGGCCCAATTTCACCATGAAAAACTCTTTCAACGCCATGACCAGGAACAGGACGATCATCAGTTTATAGCGGAACGCCAGGCAGACAAGAAGCGCTCCTTCCGTGAGCTTGTCCGCCAGCGGATCCAGGATCTTGCCCAGGTCCGAGATCATGTTGAAATGGCGCGCGATCGGTCCGTCCAGAACATCGGACAAGGCGGAGATCGCGATCAAAACGATGGCTACGGTATAATGACCGGTAAAGTAGTACACAATGATAAACGGGATCAGGATCAGCCGGAACAGACTCATAATGTTGGGGATCGTCCATATCTGACCCTTTTGAAAGACCTTTTCAAGCATCAGTATCAATTAACTCCTTTAAGGCAAGATGAAACAATGTTTTTTTGTGCTCAGGCGTGCTTCAGGATGGCTACGCCCAGAGCATACGGACCGGTGTGCACACTGATCGCCGCACCGATCTGCCACATTCTGATCGCGGCTTCATGGATGGAATACCCGATCTCCGCCAGCCGGATCACGATCTCGCGGCGCCACTCTTTGGCTTCCTCGATATCGTATCCATAACCGATGACCAGCTCATAGTCCTTTGGCGTCGCCTTGACTTCTTTGATGTAATTCACCAGCAGGTCCAGGCTCTTAGCCACCGTCTTTTTGCGGACACGGCCGATGCCGGACGGGAAGATCTCGCCGTCTCTCAAAGTGATGACAGGGCGGATGCCCAGGCGGCTGGTAGCGATGGATGCCACCTTGCCGATGCGTCCGTTGATGCGCAGATAATCCATACTGCCGATGGTGAAGAAGATACGGCCGGTGGAACGGACGTCCAACAGACGCTGTACCGCTTCCTCATAAGGCACGCCTTCATCACGCAGGCGGACCGCTTCGACCGTGTACAAGCCCTGCAGCACCGTATTGATGCGCGCGTCGATGACCTCGATCTTTGCATCCGGTCTGTCCTCATGGATCATCTGCCGTGCAATGCGGGCTGCCTGTTCGGAACCGCTGAATTTGGAAGTGATGCAGATGCAGATGATGGGCATATCTTCTTCTACATAAGGCATGAAGGCATCTACGTAATCCTGTACGGACGGCATGGAACTTTTAGGAAAATTCTTAGGCTCGTCCACCATCTTCTGATAAAACTCCCGAACGGTCATACCCTGTTTTTCTTTAAAATATATGCCATCGTTGAAGGCGACATAGAACGGTACTACGGTCACATTGTTCTCAGCAACGTACTCGTCCGGCAGATCACAGGAACCGTCGCTGATGATATGGAAATTCTCTTTCATTACAAACCTCTTTCACAGCTCAAACTCATGGTATATAACTTATTATACCAAATTCCCCGGGTTTGTAAAGTGCGTAAAAACCCTCCGGTCTTCTCTCATGGAAGGAAACCGGAGGGATCCTTATGCTGCTTTACCTCAAAGGCCGGTACTGAACCAGATCTTCATCTCGCCCATGCCGCGATTGTCCCAGGCAAAATATGGGATCCACTGTACAGGTATATACTCTTCTGGCCCCACGATCAACGGATGATATAAGGTGTCCTCCGGTACGGCAGGCTTGCAGCGCATCTCCCCGGTCAAAGCCAGGATCTCGCGGCCGCAGATCCTGATCCATCGAGGTTTCAGATGCGGAAATACGTCCATACGCAGTTGGTTCAGTGTCTCTACGTCTGCATCCGGGCTCTCCATGCAGTAGACCAGCGGCCCGCATTCTACGCAGACCAGTCCTTGGTCTTCTTCTACCATATCATTGGCCGACGTCAGGCGAAAGTCTATGGGCAGATCCAGGTCGATGACGCCTTCTTTCAAGTCGACTTCCGCATAACAGGGCTGCTCCACCAGATCACCATTCAGCCAAGCGCCATGCGCCCAGGACGGGATGCGGACCGCCAGTTTCCCCGGGCCGGTCAGATCTCTGACTATGAAATCCACATGCCCGTCGAAGGGATAGTCGGTCTCCTGCACCAGGGTACAGGTCGTCCCATTGGGCAAGGCGATCTTCGTTTCAGATGAACCATACAGCCCCACATAGATGGTGTCCTCCGACATGGTGTAAGCATACTCAGAGGCCTGCGCCAGGTTGCGGGCCAGGTTCGGCGGGCAGCAGTAGCTGGTGATATATTCCGTACGGGACAAAGGCCAGACCAGTTCAAACTCCAGTTTTTTGGCACGTGCCAGCGCGTTCTGATAGAAGAAACGCTTTCCGTCCAGGCTGATGGACGCCAGGTTCGTATTGAGCATGACCCGTTCGATCATGTCAAAGTATTCCGGCTGCGGATCGGCCAGAAACATACGGTACGCCCACATGACCAGACCCACATTGGCGCAGGTCTCATTGTAGGCCGTCGTGTTCGGCAGCTGATAGGGGTATCCGTAAGCCTGATGGATCAACTGATGGCTGAAAAAGTTGCCATAGGGCGAGGCACCGTTGTACAGGGCACCGCATCCGCCCGTGATGTAGATCTTGTGACGGACCAGGTCGTCCCAAACGCTGTCCAGCACCGTCTTGTACTCCGGGTCGCCCTCTTCCATGTACAGGTCCGCAAGACCAGCATACAGGTAGTTCGCCCGCACCGCATGGCCAATGATCTTCCGATGCTCCTTTACCGGGATGCGGTCCTGATTATCGTCCAGACCGTCCTGGACGGAATCCCGCAGTTCGATGGCCGTATGGGCCAGCCGCAGGTATTTCGGGTCCCCCGTCGCACGGTACAGCTCGATCAAGCCCATATAATGCGAAGGGCAGACCGCCGTCCGCACTTCACCGGTGCGGCGCGCTTCTTCGTATAGATGGTCCAGATAGTCCGCGGTCCTGGAAGCGACCTTCAAGAATCGGTCTTTACCCGTCAACCGGTAATACAGGGCTGCCGACGTGAACATATGACCAAAGTTGTAGACTTCAAAATCGTTGATATCGCCCATGCGCTGGGCTTTACCTGTCCGCTCTCCGATGATCTGCTTGGTGGACAGGTACCCGTCCGGCTGCTGGGCTTTTTCGATCAGTTCGATGTACTTGTCCAGCGCTTCCATCAGCGCCTGGTCGTTCGTACGGACCGCCGCGTACATGGCGGACTCCATCCACTTGTAGAAATCCCCGTCACCGAAGACGGTGCCGTCGAAATCCCCCTCCGCTTCGCCTGCTGCGATGCGGAAGTTCTCCAACACATGACTGATATCCGGCGCATCGAACATCGCCCGAAGGTGGGGTACCGTGACCTTGAACACGGTATCCTCCACATCCTTCCACAAACCGTCCGTCCAGCGGGTCCCATCCACCGGATACATTTTCGCATATGGTGATCTTCTTGTATCAGTCAGCATAACATGTCCTTACTAGTTGTGTACCGGCATCAGGACCAGCACGTCTCCCGCGGCGATGAAGATCTCGCCCTGCATGGTGTGATGGTTCAGCAGATTGCCGTAGTAGCCAGTGCCGAGATCGACAGAAGCTGTCTCGGTCCCATGGTTGATCAGGAAATAGGTCTTTCCCTTCTTGTTCTCACGCACCGTGATCTCTACCTGACCTTCCGATGTGAACAGCGGCTCGACTTTGCGGCTCTTCAGAAGGCCTTTGATGAGCTGCTTGAGCACCTTGTCCTCCAGGCGGGAGGCGATGTACCAGGCGCGGCCGCGGCCATATTTGTTGCTCGTGATGACCGGATGATCCGCGTAGAAATCCTCCCCGTAGACTGCTTCGGCCTTCGCTGTCTCCAGGTTGACCAGGTCGCAGAGGAAGCTGCAGGTGCCCAGTTTCCGATCTCCGATACAGACCGTGTTCGTTTCTTCCGGCCGCAGGGCGTCGGTCTCTTCGACCCAAAGGCCCAGGGCTTTGCGCAGCGGTCCCGGATAAGCGCCGTACACACAGCGATCGTTCTCATCCGCGTAGCCTGTCATGTACGTGGCCAAAAGGACGCCTCCATCCTGGACAAAGCGATCCAGCTTTTCAGCGATGTGATCCTTCATCATGTACAGTATCGGTGCGATGAGGACCTTATACTTACTGAGGTCATCCTGATACCGCACCATGTCGACGGGCACATTCATGTCGTAGAGCGGTTTATAGTAGCGGAAGACTTCCTGCAGATAATCCATGTCCTTGGTGGGGCCGCTGGTCAGCTCCAGCGCCCACCAGTTGTCCCAGTCGAACAGGATGCCGACTTCCCCGGGCGTGCGTCCGCCCACGAACCGATCCTCCAGACGAGCCAGCTCCTCGCCCAGATCCATGATCTCACGGTAGATGCGGGTGTTACCGTCTCCATTGCGGCCGATGATGGCGCCATGGAACTTTTCCTGGCCCGCGACGGACTGGTGCATCTGGAAGAACATGCTGCTGTCCGAACCGTGGGCCAGCCCCTGATAAGCGATGCGGCGTACTTCGCCCGGCCGTTTGATCTTATTATAGGGCTGCCAGTTCTGCTGGTTGGGCGACTGCTCCATGACGTAGTAGGAACGACCACCGTTCGCCGCCCGCATGATATCATGCTTCATAGCCGGGAAACCAGGATCATCCGTAGGCCAGGGATAGTTGTCCCAACCGGCCACATCCATATGCGGCACCATCTTGAACTGATCCAGTTTCTTGATGTATCCGGAGATGTTGGTGAATACCGGCAGATCCGGACGCGCTTTCTTCAGGATCTTCGCTTCGTTCTCATAGCATTCGATCGTGGAATCCGTCACAAAGCGCATGTAATCCAGCGATACCGCCGGATTGAAGCGATAATCGTCGTTGAGTTCGGTCGGCAGCATGACTTCTTCAAAGCTGTAGACCTGGCGGCCCCAGAAGGTGGTATGCCAGTGCTCGTTCAGGCTGTTGATGGTGCCATAGCGTTCCACCAGCCACTGCCGGAATTTCTTCTGGCAGTTCTCGCAATAGCAGTATGTCCCATATTCATTGGCGACGTGCCAGCCGGAAAGGCCCTTGCGGAATTTGTAACGATCTGCCATAGCCGTGGCAACGGCCGCGGCACGCTCCCGGTATTTGGGGCTGTTGTAGCAGAAGAAGACCCGCATGCCGTGGGTACGCTTGCGTCCCGCGATATCCACAGGCAGGACTTCCGGGTACTTGCGGGACAGCCAGGCCGGCTGCGCACAAGTCGGTGTCGCCAGGAAATATTTCATGTCATAGGCTTCGATCCGATCCAGGATCTCATCCAGCCATTCGAATTCATAGCGGCCTTCTTCCGGCTCCATTTTAGCCCAGGCGAAGACCGGCAGTGTCAAGGTGTTGACGCCTGCGTTCTTCAACAACAGCAGATCCTTTTCCAATGTCGCCCGGTCCCACTGTTCCGGGTTGAAATCCCCACCGAACAGGATATAAGGCTTGGATATATAGCTCATGCAATGATCCTTTCTTAATGCACCTTAGCCCATGAATTTCTTAAGCATTTCCTTGAAGAACTCCTCTTTCGACTCCTTCAGGGTGATCTCCACCGGCTGGATCTCCAGACCGCCGAGACCAAAGAAGAATTTCAGATAGAACCGGCCCATCATATGTGCCGACAACGTAAGATCGTAGGTGCGCCATTCCGTATCCGCACCGGTCAAAGTGACCGAATGGACCAGATTTCGATCCATGAAGACCGATACCGGCAGCTGTGCCAACGGATTGTCCAAAGTCGAACGCAGCTTCAGTGTAAGTGTATAATCGCCGCGCTCCGGTGTCACGACCTGGTAGATCGTGGTACCACCGGTGCCCTGGTCGATCTCCTCGGCCGGTATGATCGTCGTTTCTTCCGCACTCAGGACCAATTCACGCACGTTGGCGACCGCCTGATCCAGCTGGCTCCAGGTCTCTTCCAGTTCGCGGTCCAGATCGTTCTCGATGCCCAGATACCGATCCAGAACCGGGAAGCGCAGCAGTACACGGCAGATGTTCATCGCATTGCGCTGCAGTTCCGCGCGGGTCACGATGCCCTGGATGAGGCCATCCGCTGTATTGTCGTGCCGGGAGTTGGTCTCGGAATCCTCGACCACCATGAACAGGTCGTTCTGCGCACGGATCATCTGTGCGGTGTTCTGCGGCTTGCCCACCGCTCCTTCTTCCGCGCCGGCCGCCCACCAGTCCGTCATGACCAGGCCGTCATACTTCCATTCACCGCGCAGGATCGTGGTCAGCAAATCATAGCTGCAGGAAGTATACCAATCGTTGAGCTGCCCATATGTGCTCATGATGCAGTAGGCACCGCCATCCTTGACGGCGATCTCAAATCCTTTCAAATAGATCTCACGCAAGGCGCGTTCCGAAACGACCGCATTGACGATGCGGCGTTTGAATTCCTGGTTGTTCGTGGCAAAGTGTTTGATCGTACCGGTCACATCGTACTTCTGCATGCCTTTGAGCTGGGCTGCGGCCATGCGGCCGGTCAGCAGCGGATCTTCGGAAAAATACTCGAAATTGCGGCCGTTCAGCGGATTTCTGTGGATGTTCATGCCAGGCCCGAGCAGGGATTCCACACGATTCCTACGCAGCTCCAGACCTTCCCACTGGTACAGTTCCTCTGATAATGCGTCGTCGAAGGAGCAGGCCAGGCAGGTACCGTTGGGCATGGCCACCGCGATGGTGCCGCAGTCCAGACGGATGCCGCTGGGCCCGTCCGTGACACAAGCGATCGGAATGCCAAAATGATCCAGAGATTTCGACATGCCGCCAAAGGCGCCGCCGGATCCCGCCGTGACCTTCGGTGAATTCATGCCCTCACCGCGGCTGATGATGATCAGATCCTCATCTGTCAACTGTGAAACGAACGTCTCCAAAGAGGCCTTGCCCTGACGGACATCGTCCAGTTTATAGCCCAGATCGCCCGCATAGGGGATCTCCTCCGGTATATTTTCAGCACGTCGCTGCATAGGATCGACGGTGCGCAGCGGTATGGCTTCCATGCCCAGGGTCCCATCCGCGTTACGGACGAACCGTTCGGCCGGACGGCGCGGTGCCAAAGCTTCCGTCAGCTGCTCCAGGACTTCGGCCTGCGCAAGTTCCAACGCGCCGACCGCTTCCGCGGAACGGACGTCGGTACCCACATACAGACGATATGCGCCGGCTTCCAGTACATACGCGGACTTGTGGCCTGTCACGCCACTGTCATCATAGGATGCCAGATCGTACCATGTGCAGCCGATCTCGCCTTTCCAGGACTCACCCGGCGCCAGTACCGGCGTCTTGACGTAGCCCACCAACGCGCGCGCCGGCTGGCTCAAGGCGCCTTGCGGCTTCTCCACATAGGCCTGCACCACTTCCGTGCCCGCTTTGTCTCCGGTATTGGTCACCTGTACTTGGACGGCGATCTTGTCCTTCAGGCCGACCGCATCCGCCGTCAGCCCCAGCGTCTTGACCTCAAACGTTGTATAAGTCAGTCCGAAGCCGAAGGGGAAACGTACCTTATTCTTAGCGAAGGTCTCGAAATAACGATAACCAACGAAGATATCCTCCGTATATACATTCTCCTCCGGATCCCCGTAGTAGGGTGTCGAAGGATAGTCATTGATGTCATAGGCGATGGTATCGCTCAGCTTGCCGCCCGCAGGCACTTTGCCCAGCAGCACGTCCGCCACCGCGTTGCCGCCTTCCTGGCCGCCTTGCCAGGTGTAGAGCACCGCCGTCGGATCCACTCGGTCCAGCCAGCTCATATCCATGATATTGCCCACGTTCAGCAGCACCACGGTCTTCTCGAAGTTCCGGCAGACCACGTCCAGCATGTCCTGCTCCAGCTGCGTCAACAGGAAACTGCCTTCCTCGACCAGATTGTCCTTGTCCTCACCGGCGGTCCGGCCGATCACGATGATCGCCAGATCATTGGCCTTGGAAGAAAGCTGCACCAGTTCTTCATCCAGCGGCATTTCTTCCTGGAACCATTTCTCACCGGCCCAGCCCTGTCCTACGTCGAAGGGATGGTCCACCAGCCAGTCTTCATATGCGCTGCGGACCGCTGCATCCAGCACGATGCCCGCTTCTTCCAGGCCTTCCGGTATGCCGACCACATGGTCCACGTTGACCATACCGCCGGAACCGGTGCCGCTCTTGTAGTAATTGAACTGACTGCGTCCGAACAGCGCCGCTTTCGTGCCTTCCGCGATCGGAAGCAATCCGCCCTCGTTCTTCAGCAGGACGATGCCTTCCGCGGCCGCTTTTCTTGCACAGGCTTTATATGCCTCAAGGTCGAAAATATTGCCCATAACTTTTTCCCTTTCGATGTTTTATAGTACGAGTACGATATCGTTCGTATCTTTCAGCACGGTTTCCGGTATATAGTTTCCTTCCATGGCTGCCCCGTTGACGGTCAGGTTCTTGCATCCACTCTGTACGTGATCGGGATTCTCCACGCGGATGTTCAGTTTCTTGCCGCGGAAGGTCTTCTCCATGCTAAAGCCGTCCCAGGCCGCCGGGATGGAGGGAGCGATCTTCAGCCCGCCCAGATCCGGACGAAGTCCTAAGATACCTTCCACACAGCCGACCATCATGGTGGAGGCCGTGCCCGTCAGCCAATGGACGTGGGAGCGTCCCAGATGCGGACTGGTCTTGCCTTCCGTGAACTGCCCGTAGCAGTAGGGTTCCAGTTTGCGGATCTCCGCTTTGGTATTCTGCGCCACCGGCGCGTTCTCCATGAAATAGGTGAAAGCACGGTCGCCATGACCCAGCAGCGCTTCTGCCAGGATGATCCAGCCCTGTGTCTGCGAGAAGATGCCGCCGTTTTCCTTGCAGCCGGCATTGAAGATGACCATCAATGCACCTTCGAAGGAGTGTTTCTGATACGGTGGATCCATGATGACCAGGCCGTAGTCGGTGTTCAGGCGATCATGGGCGGTCTGAAGGCCGGCCTCCGCCTGTGCGGGACTGGCCAGTCCGCTGATCACGGACCAGCTCTGGGGATTCAGCCACATGTTGGCTTCCGGATCATCTCTCCGTCCGATGACCTCTCCATCTTCCTTGAAGCCACGGATGAAGCGGTCCTCGTTCCAGCACAGATCGTTCAGGATCGTACCGAGCTTTTCCTGCTCTTCCTTCAGGAATGTGATATAGTCCTCATCCTTCTCATGCGCGGCGAATTCCTGCATCAGCCGCAGAGCATAGTAGAACTGGAAGGCCACGAAGGTGGATTCTCCCTGAGCACCAAGGCGCAGGCAGTCGTTCCAGTCCGCATGAAGCCCTGCCGGCATGCCGTGCGGTCCCAAATGGTGCATGGTGAAATCGATGGCCCTCTTCAGATGCTCGTATACGGTGCCTTCATCCTTGTCCGCGAAGGGGATGACCTCATCCAGGAAGGCCACGTTGCCGCTCTCCGCAATGTACTTATAGACCGTCGGGAACAGCCACAGCGCGTCGTCGGCACGATAGGCAGGGTGACCGGTCGCTCGCACGTAGGAATCATCCTCCGGCGTATCCTCATGGCCGGCGTTATGTGTGAACTTGACCAGCGGCAGGCCGGCACCATGATGCACCTGCGCGGACAGCATAAAGCGGATCTGCTCCGCCGCCATCTCCGGTTTCAAATGGATGACGCCCTGGATGTCCTGCACAGTGTCACGATATCCATACCCATTGCGCAGACCGCAGTAAACGAAGGACGCCGCGCGGGACCAGATGAAGGTCATGAAGCAGTTATATGCATTCCAGGTATTGATCATGGTATCCAGTTCCGGGCTGGGGGTATGGATCTGCAAAGCGGAGAGCCTATCGCCCCAGTGGACTTTCAAAGCATCCCATTCCGCCTGCACGACAGCCGCGGTATCCTCTTCATACCGCGCCACGATCTCCTTGGAGACTGCATCTTTATGCATCCCTAAGATGAAAGCGATGACCTTTTCCTCCCCGGGCTGAAGCGTCACTTCCGCCGCCAACGCGCCGCAGGGCACATCGCAGTAGTTCATCTCCCCGTTCATGCCTTCCGCCACACCGGCAGGATCCTCATAACCGCGGTAGCGGCCGATGAAAGCATCCTTGTCACCGCAGAAGCCCGCGACCGGAGCCCCGGCCAGGCCGAAGAACCGTTCCACAAAGTCTTCGTGGCTGTCCACTTCCTCACCGATGTCCAGATTACCATGCACCAGCTGACGGATGCGCTGTCCGCTCATCTTGGTGCAGGTCACGAACCGGGAGTACTGGGTGTTGATCTGGTCCTGCTCGTAGTTATTGTGATTAGTGAATTCCGCATAACCGGTCAGTGTCAAGGAACGAACTGATGCACCGTCATTGCGGACCTTCAGTGCCCAGACTTCATACTCTGCATCCAGCGGCACATAGTACAGGGCTTCCGAATGGATGCCGGCATAGTCCGCTTCCATCACCGTGTAGGCCAGGCCGTGGCGGCAGCGGATCTTGTACTGATCCAGCGGTTTTTTCACCGGCAGCCAGGACGCAGACCAGAAGTCCCCGCTCTCATTGTCCTTGATGTACAAGTATCTGCCCGGCTCGTCCGCGTCGTTGAAGAAATACTTCAGGATGCGGCCATCCGCTCCGGAACGGGCGAAACTATAGCCGCCGGCATTGTTGGAAATGATGGCGCCGTATGCGGGGGAGCCCAGGTAATTGGCCCATGCCGCGGGCGTCCGCGGATCGGTGATCACATATTCCCGATGTTCGTTATCGAAATATCCGTACTGCATGATGTCCTCCTTGACACAAAGCTGTTATGGAAAAAATACCGCAGAAGAATAGGCTTCTGCGGCATTTTTCGATGTCTGTAGATGGTATTATTCGTCTGTCGGCAGATCTGTGATCTCGTCGCGCTTGGCGCAGAATGAGCAGATGCGCGTTCTGCCTTCAGCAATGGCCTGTTCGACGTCACCATAGGTCAGGGTATCGGTCTGGTTCAGAGCGCCGCAATCCTCATGCGTGTGATATACTTTGCCGAACGGTGCCCAGTACACGGTGGTTCCCTCCAGCTCCTCGATGGCAGCCTGCTGCTGTTCCTGAGAGACCGGGTTGAAATCGTAGCCGCTGACACCGCCGATGAGCAGCGCGATGATGGCAACGACCGTCGCGATGGTCTTGGTGCGTTTGTCCAGATTCTTGTTGGTGAGCAGCAGGATGATCAGCGGGCAGAAGCAGACGACTGCGACGATGACACCCATGTTGTTCCACATCCAGAACAAGGTGGGATTCTTCTCGGACATCGGCTTGATGTGGTTGGCTTTTTTCCAAAGCTGAGAACCGATGATGAGGAATACCAGATCCAGAATGATGAACAGGATCAACTGGCCCAGGGTGGGCATGAATTTAAGATTGATCTTGCCGAACAGGATCAGCACTGCCAGTACTTCGCAGATGAACGCGGCGACCCAGAGGCCGATGGCGCCGAGGCGGTAGCCGGTCGCATTGCCGACGGGCCGTGCCTGCTGCAACGTATGAGGTACCTGCTGCGGCTTTTCCGATGTCACATTATTCGTACCGGACTGTACAAAATTGTGGGGTTTTTTCTCTGCCATGATCTCCTCCTGAGATAGAAACTGATGATGTTGCAAGTTTCTTTATTTTATGTATACTATACAACTTTTTATCTACGATTTCAACGCTTATTTTCGTCATTTTGGACAACAGCGGGCACATTTGCGGATCCTTTGCCATCCGGCTTATGCCCCAGGATAAAATATACCGCATCAAAGATCGCGATGCCGATCAGCGCGATGCCCGTGACCAGCCAGGCCGTCTTTTCTTCCTTGATGACCTTGAAGAACAGCAGCAGGCCGATCCCCGTCGTTGCCAGAAAACTGAAGCACATCAGGTACCACACGTGGATGTGCGCACGCATCGCGTCCACCGCGATCTGCAGTTTCAGGAACGCAAACAGCAGGATCGTGATCCCGTAGACGACGACCAGCATACCAAACTCCTGGAGGATCTGCTGTCGATAGATGATCCCCAGCACGCCCAAAGTGATGCCGGCGGCTCCGGACGAGAATTTCCAGGTCTGCATGGCTTCTTCTTTCGAAAGCCGCAGATATTCCACAACATTGACCAGTCCGCTGATGATCAAGATGATGTTGACCGCTATCACTACGGCCATGGTAAAACCGGACGGACTGATGAGCAGCAGGATGCCCAAAGCGATCTCGGCGACCGCGAGCAGCAGCGTCGCACTGATCTTTTTCAGGAATTCACGCATAGTTTCAGGACCTCGCTTTCGATGATAAAGCTTCTTTGCGGATATCGTACTCCCAACGGCAGATAAATGCAAGACGTGAAATCGCGGATTCTCCCGGATCGTATACGGTCCGGCATTTGACAATCCTTCCCACCAAGTCTACAATGAAGCAAACCGAATGCAAGGAGAGTGTCCATCATGCGCATCATGTCGAATAATCAATGGTCCTGCGACCGGAATCTGCCCGAGTGGGAGGCCGAGGGCGAGGACTGCTCCGCCGAGCACCGTGAAAAAGGGTTTGCCCGGATCTATACGAGCCTGTTGCCCGATGCCATCGGCTTCCAGGAGGTCTCGCCCGTCATGCTGGACCGGCTGATGCGCGAACTGCAGGCGCAAGGCACGCATTACGCGGCGCTTTGGGGCCGGGACACGCCCATCCTCTACCGTCCGGACACACTGGACCTGATCGATTCCGAGTTCGGCATCTACCCGGCGGAGTGCCCTGGTTATGAGGGCTGCTTCAATAATTATGATACCAAGTCCTGGAACATCGCGGTCTTTCGGGAAAAGGAGTCCGGAAAGCCATGGATCTTCGCCACGACCCATCTGTGGTGGATGATCGACGACCGTCCGCTGATGCCTTATGAGCAGTATCAGGCCGGCTCCACGGAAGCCCGTATCTATCAGCTGGGCATCCTGATGGAGCGTCTTGAACTCTATCGCGCAAAATATCGGGCTCCCATCGTCCTGGTCGGCGATCTGAACTGCCCGTACGAGTCCAGGCCCATCGCCTCTGCTTTCTCCGCCGGCTACCGTCATGCCAACGATATCGCCCGCGACTATGCCTATCCCTGGCATGGGTACCACTGGTGCGGCCGTGATGGGTACGAACCCTACGTGCCTAAGCCTTTCAAAGAAGCCATCGATCACATCCTGATCAAGGGAGACATGACGATCCTGCGCATGGATCGCTATATCGATGACAGTTACCTGCCGCTATCCGACCATTTCCCGGCCTATATCGACGCGGAATTGTAAATAGCACTTCACAGATTTAAAGTTTTGTAGTATACTATCTTTTGTGTGTAACCAAATCTCAAGAAAGGATGATAAGCACTATGAAAGCTCCTTTTTCCACCTATCTGGATGCGCTTTCACCTGCTCTGAAGACACTTCTGGCCGATCTGAAGCAGTCCTATGAATACGTCAGTATCCTGGCAACGGACTCCGTCGGCTTCAGCGTCAATATTTCCCAGCGAAGCAAGAGCGTGTCCAGTACCAATATGACCACCGAGCGTGGCAACGTGGTGCGTGCCTACCGGAACGGACAGTACTGTGAGTACGCTTTCAACGAAGTCCCGGAGGACGTGCATGCGCTGGCGGAAGAGATCCGTGCCGCCCTGGCACAGCAGGAAACACTGCTGAAGCTCGTTGGCACCAAGGCCTATGAGACCGGTCTTCTGGACGACGAACCGCTGACCCTGTTCGTCGAGAAAGAGACGGAGCGCCTTCCCGAAGAGGAAGATATGGCCGCTCTGGTCCAGACGTTGACCGATCTGTCCAACAAGGGCATGGAGACCATCCCCAGCGCGTTGGACTGCATGGTCCGCGCCTCCTCCACCCACATCTCCAAGATGTTCCTGTCCCCGAACCGCGATCTGAGACAGAGCTATGTGTATACCGAGGGTTCCATCGCATCCTATGCACCGAACGCAGAAGGCGAGATCAAGTTCGCCTATGAAGGCGTGTCCGGCTGCTGCGGTCCGGAAGTCCTGGTCGGCCTTGACGAGGTTCTGGCAGGTCTGCCGAAGACCATGGAAGAGTTCCTTGCTTCCGAGAAGATCGTCCCCGGTGAATATGAGATCATCACCGATCCCGGCATCAGCGGCCTGATCGCGCACGAAGCCTTCGGCCACGGCGTCGAAATGGATATGTTCGTCAAGAAGCGCGCGCTGGGTGCCGAGTACATCGACAAGCGCGTCGGTTCCGACCTGTGCACCATGCATGAAGGTGCTCTTTGCGAAGAAAGCGTCACCGCCTATGCCTTCGACGATGAAGGCACCCTCGCCGGCGACGTGATCGAGATCGACCACGGTATCCTCAAGACCGGTATCTGCGATGCGCTGGCTGCTCTGCGTCTGGGCGTCAAGCCCACCGGCAACGGCAAGCGTGAGAACTTCGCGCACAAAGTCTACACCCGCATGACCAACACCGTCTTCGATTCCGGCACTGATTCTCTGGACGACATGATCGCCTCCGTCAAGCACGGCTATCTGCTGAAAGGTACGGAGAGCGGTATGGAAGATCCGAAGCATTGGGGCATCCAGTGCATCGTCTCCCGCGGCTATGAAATCAAGGACGGCGTCCTGACCGGCAAGGTCGTATCTCCTGTCGTCATGACCGGTTACGTGCCGGATCTTTTGGGCGGCATCTGCATGGCCTCCACGGACCGCAAGGTCGACGGCAACGGCGCCTGCGGTAAAGGCTACAAAGAATGGGTCAAGGTCGCGGACGGCGGCCCATACCTGAAAACGAAAGCGAGGTTGGGATGATGCTTGCGAAGATCCTGAACCAGATCAAAGCCCTGGGCTGCACCATCTGGGAAATCAATGAGACTACGACCCTGGGTTGGGAATTCTACTTGATCAAACACGCGTTGGATCAGCATCGCGTGACCGACGTCAAGTCCTATAAAGTGACGCTCTATCGTCCGATCGAAGGCGAAGATGGGGTACAGTTCCTGGGCTCCGCTTCCGGCGAGATCGCGCCGACCGCTTCCGACGCCGACATGCAGAAAGCCCTGGCGGACATCTACTTCCAGGCCTCTCTGGTCCGCAATCCGTTCTACACCCTGAACGATCAGCCTGTCGTCTCTCCGGAGAACAAGCCGATCGATGTCGAAGCCATCGCACGCGACTTCTTTGAAGCCATGCACGCTCTGCCGGAGACCGCGACGGAAGATATCAACTCCTATGAGATCTTTGTGAAAGATATCACCAAGCACTATCTGAACTCCAACGGCGTGGAATATACCGTACGCTACCCCAGCTCCATGATCGAAGTCGTGGTCAATGCCCGCACGGAAGGTCATGAGATCGAACTGTACCGCAATTTCCGTTCCGGTACCTGCGACGGTGCCAAGCTCGCGGCGGACGTGACCAAAGCCCTGCACTATGGCAAGGACCGTCTGGTCACCGAGCCCACTCCGAAGCTGGGCCGTTTCGACGTCCTCTTCTCCACCGATGACGCAACGCGGATCTATGAATACTTCGTGGACAAGACGAGTGCGGATCTGATCGTACGTCAGCTGTCCGACTGGACGGTCGGCAAAACGATCTGCGAGAACCAGGGCGGCGATACCATCACCGTGGAAGCCGTTTCTGCTCTGAGCAACTCTTCCGCCGACTACCCGATCGACGGTGAAGGTGCGGCGATCTATGACCGCTTCCTGATCCGTGACGGTGTGGTGGAAAACAACTGGGGCAGCCGCCAGTTCAGCCAGTACCTGGGTCTGGAGAAGAGCTCCCAGGTACGCAACGTGGTCTTCTCCGGCGGCGCGCGTCCGGAATCTGAAGTCCGCTCCGGCGACTATCTGGAGATCGTGGAATTCTCCGACTTCCAGGTCGATCCGATGGCGGGCGACATCGCCGGCGAGATCCGCCTGGGCTATCTGCACCAGGACGGCAAAGTCTCCATCGTGTCCGGCGGTTCCGTGACCGGCTCCATGGGTGAAGTCCTGGGCACCATGGAATTCTCCAAGGAGACGGAACAGTACGATACCCTGGTGATCCCGAAAGTGACCAAGCTGAAAGGCTTGAAGATCACGGGCATCGCGTAAAAGACAAAAAGACAAGGCCTGCTGTCTTAGCAGGCCTTGTTTTTATTGGTCAAACTGTCCCAAACGATCTGTGTCGCAATCGATTACGTTTCAGATCGGGTCCTATTTTTTCCAGACAGTAATATCGACATACTCTTTACGTTTCAGATCCAACCTTCGAAAAAACAGAACGTAGTCAAACTGCAGATGTACGTCGCGAATATAAAATCTCACGTATTGGAACGTAAACTGAGCGCATTCATTACGTTCCAGATTACAAATCTCGCAAGCAAAACGTAATTATCCAAGGTCCTTACGTTCCGAAAATAGCGGGGCTCTCATCAAAACGTAATTCGGCCTCAGAAGCTACGTGCTGAAAATGACTTATGAAGTATAGAACGTAATCTGCTGATATGCCTACGTTCTGAAATTGAAGATCATGAATATAGACCGTAAAGCCCTTGATCATATACGATCTGATCCAGGGATCTTGCCCGCACAGCCTTATTTTTCATAAAACACCAACGTCATTCTTTCATTGATCACTTCTGTCCGACCGCTCTTTTTGTATCCGATCTTCTCGTACAGATGACAATTGCCCGCCTCTTCCTGTATGGTATCAAGAAACCATCTTTCGACTTCATGGTGCATTCTTTCGATCTCCAGCAAAGCCTCCTGCGCGATGCCCCTGCCTTGGTATTGCGGCAAAACACCTAAGGCAGAGACTCGCCCGCTTTTGTCTGCATCATCGATATTGATCCGGACCGCTCCGACGGCCGTGCCATCCAGAACGAACAGATAACCAGTCGTGCCGGCCCGCATATATTTGCGAAGCACTGTTCCTTCGATTCCATATATGGGTTCGATCCATCATCATGATATTTCTCATACAAAGGCTTGTATGCCATCTGTTGTATTGCATAAACAGTGTCGATATCGCTTTCTTTAAAGCGAATGATCTCGATCTTCATACGATCCACTCTCCAAAATCTTTTCTTTCATCATTTCTCTGCGATACTGCGTCGGCGTCTGACCTGTGGTTTCCCGAAAGACGCGGATGAAGTAGTTGACGGAACTGAAAGTCAGCTGCTCCGCGATCTCTCTGATGCTTTTATTTGTGGATTCCAGGAGTACTTTGGCACGGTCGATGCGTGCCTGCTGGATATACCGGTTCACCGACAACCCAGTCTCTTTCTTGAATTTTTCCGAAAGATAATACTCCGAGTACCCGGCAAGCTGCGCCAGATCCCGCAAAGAGATCTCCCGTTCCAGGCTGAGTTCGATCAAGTCGCAGCAGCGCTGGATCGTGCGGGAATACCGCGGATCCTGCCGCAGTTGATGCACCCGATAGATAAAATCGTGATACATGGTATTCGCCATGGCCGTCAGTTCTCCGGAATCACGGCAATCCTCCGCCGCCTGTATATACGAGTCACCAAGGGGATAGGCGACGTCCGGCGATAAACCGCCCTCGATGGCAGCCCGGCTGACCAGCGTGGCGAAAACGACGATGCTCGTCTTCATCTGCCGCAAGGGGTCAGTTCCTTGCACGGGCACGCCGGGACTCAACTTCATACTGTTTTGCAATACGGAATGATAACTGATATTTCCCTCGCGCACCATGCGCAGCATGGCCTGTTCTGCCTGATACACCTGGCCCCGGTCCCGCTGCCGCTCCAGCATCGGCTGTTTGGAACTGTCAACGGTATCTTTGACCAGCACGGCTTCCAATCCCAGCTGCGTTCCATGCAATACATTATGTACCAACAGCACATAGCGCACGAAGATCGCGAAAGGCAGGACCGGCATCTCCTCCAGGCGGCGGATCATTTCGTTTTCCCATCGGATATCTTCTGTGCGCCAGGAAGAATGACGCATCACCTGACGGATCTGCGAGGCGGTGGGCAGCGTATAGAAGACCGGTCCCATCACATACATAAGGTCATGACCATGCTCTTTTTCATAGGTGACCGCCCACTGCATGCCCAAAGATGATCCAATGAGGACCGGCACCGGTTCCATGGATGACCGCGCTTTCTGATAGCCCTCAAGCAAGTGGAAGGCCTGATCCAAGAGCGTCCGCATGTCTTCCGGGCAGGACGTGGACTGCAGGATGCCCTCTTCATCATAACACCAGACGTAGAATTTCTCCTCCGGCGGGATCACGGATTCCCAGAATTTCAGTTCCTGTACCATGCGACGCCTCCTCTCCTATACATTTCCCTCTTATTGTATCATTTTATTGTCTAAATTAAAATATATTGCCCGAATTTTTATCATTTTTTCCGAAATATTGACTTTGCCTGTTTTCAGGGATCTTATACAATAGAATCAACAGTGTATCGTACCCTCAAACTCTGGAAAGGAACTCCTGTCATGGCAAAGAACAAAGTATCTCAAAGCGAACTGGACGGCGTACAGTACCGCCGCGCCAAACTCTGGCAGATCATCCTGGTCGCCTGCAACGCACTGAACGGCATGGCCGTCTACATCCTGATCGGTCAGGCTTCCTACGCCGCAAGTATCGGCTTCGGCATCTCCACATTGATCGTCGGCGGCCTGCTGACTTTCACCCGTATCTTTGACGCCATCACTGATCCGCTGCTGGCCTTCCTGTACGACCGCATGAACACCCGCTGGGGCAAGATCCGTCCCCTGCTGCTGCTCGGCTGGCTGATCCAGTCCATCGGCATCATGGCCCTTTTCTCCTGGACCTCCAGCAAAGGCTTCGGCATCGGCATGTTCCTGGTCACCTACATGCTGTACGTCATCGGTTATACGATCGTCAATATGACAGCGCAGACCATCCCCGCCCTGCTCACCAACGACCCGAAACAGCGTCCGACCGTCGGCGTCTGGAACACGGTCTTCAACTACATCGTACCGATGGCCTTCACCATCATCCTCAA
Source organism: Bacillota bacterium (assembly GCA_017474705.1). Taxonomy (GTDB): domain Bacteria; phylum Bacillota; class Clostridia; order Lachnospirales; family Bianqueaceae; genus RUG159. The sequence goes on along the minus strand of JAFVHC010000391.1, from coordinate 5,018 downwards.
CACTGTACTCCTGCCGCGCTTCGGTGCACCTGCTCTCAATGAAGCCGGTGAACAGATCTTCAACTACAACCAAAGTTATCTGACCGCGGCGGGCACCGTCACCGTACTGGTCTCCCTGCTGGGCGTCATCCTGGCCTGCATCGGCGTCAGCGCCTTTGACAAGCCGGAGAATTTCCGCGGTACCAACAAGTCTGACGAGCGTCTGAAATGGAAGGATATGTGGGCGGTCCTTTCCAAGAACAAGCCCCTGCAGGCCTATATCATCGCTGCCTCTTCCGACAAGATCGCGCAACAGGCCGGCGGCGCCGCCATCGTCGGCACCATGCTCTCCGGTATCCTGATCGGTAACATGACGATCGCAACCTATCTGTCCGTTGGTGGCATGTTCCCCTCCATCATCTTCGCGATCCTGGGTGCCCGCTACTGCGGCAAGCATGGCAACAAAGAATCCATCGTTGCCTGGGCAAGGTACTGCATCTACGCCAACCTGGCGATGATCCTCTTCTTCACCATCACCTGGTGCACCGTCGGCACCCACACGATCGCAAAGCTGGGCATCCCCATGGTCCTCTACATCCTGCTGACCCTGGTGGGCAACGGCTTCATGATGGCCGGCACCACCGCCGGGACCGCATTCATGGCGGACGTCATCGACTATGAACTGGATCGTTCCGGCAAATATATCCCCGCCGTCGTCTCCGGCACCTACAGTCTGGTGGACAAGATCGTTTCCTCCTTCTCCGCACTGATCGCGACAGCCTGTGTCGCTCTGATCGGCTATACTACCACCATGCCGCAGCCCGGCGACAAGCCCACCACCGCGATTTTCGCAGTGACCATGTTCCTGCGCTACGGTCTGGCGATCTTCGGCTGGATCTGCACGCTGCTGGCGATGCGCGGCTGCAAACTGAACAAGGCAGAAATGGTCGAAGTACAAAAACGTATCGAAGAAAAGAAAGCCGTTCTGAAAGAAGAACAGGCTTGACCCAAAGGAGGTCCACCTATGCGTAAGATCGCAACTTTAACTGAAGGCTGGCTGTTTTTAAAGGACGCTGTCACCGTGGACGAAGCCATGCAGACGGCGGAAACGCCGGTCACCCTGCCCCATACCTGGAACGCAGAAGACGGGCAGGACGGCGGCAATGACTACCACCGCGGGACCTGCTGGTATGTGCGGGCACTGGCTCCGGAAGAACTGGAAGGACCCCGCGTTTTCCTGGAGATCAACGGCGCCGCGATGCGCAGCTCTGTCTACCTGAACGGGCAGCTCCTGGCCACCCATGACGGAGGTTTCTCCACCTTCCGTGCAGACCTGACCGATCATCTGGCCGCCGATCATAATATCTTGGCGGTCTCCGTCAGCAATGAAGACAACGATGTGGTTTACCCGCAAAAGGCGGACTTCACCTTCTACGGCGGCCTGTACCGCGCTGTCCGCCTGATCTCCGTTCCTGAAGAGCACTTTGAACTGCTCAAAGATGGCACGCCGGCCATCAAGGTGACGCCCATCGTGGATCTGGCACAGAAGAAAGCCCATGTCACCGTAGAGACCTGGCACAATGCGGCTTCCGTGGATATTACTGTAAACGGTGTATGCCAGACCGTCGAGCGCACTGCCGAGTTCGATATCGAGGACGTACATCTGTGGGATGGTCTGGAGGATCCTTTCCTGTACACTGCAACGGCCGTCCTGCCCTCCGGCGATCAGGTCTCCACACGGTTCGGCTGCCGCGTCTTCGCCTGCGATCCGGAAAAAGGCTTCTTCCTGAACGGCCGCAGTTATCCGCTGCGCGGTGTCAGCCGGCACCAGGACCGTAAGGGCAAGGGCAATGCCCTGTCCCTGGAAGATCATATCGAGGACATGACCATCATCCGGGAACTTGGCGCCAATACCCTGCGCCTGGCCCATTATCAGCATGCGCAGGAGTTCTATGATCTGTGCGATGAAAACGGCATCGTCGTCTGGGCGGAGATCCCCTATATCACCAAACATATGCCGAACGGCCGCCAGAACACTCTCGATCAAATGCGTGAACTGATTACCCAGTGCTACAATCACCCCTGCATCGCCGTCTGGGGCCTGTCCAACGAGATCACCGCGGCCAGCGCCGTCGATGAAGACCTGCTGGAGAACCACAGACTGCTCAACGACCTCTGCCACAAGATGGACCCGACCCGCCTTACCACCATGGCCGATGTCTTCATGTTGGAGATCGACAGCCCGATCCTGGAGATCCCGGACATCAACAGCTATAACCTGTACTTCGGCTGGTATGTGGGTGATCTGGAACAGACCGACGAGTTTTTCGATGCCTACCATGCCAAATATCCGGACCGTGTGATCGGTTTTTCCGAGTACGGCGCGGATGCCAACCCGGCATTCCATTCTTCTCATCCGGAAAAGGGCGATTATACTGAGGATTACCAGGCGCTCTATCATGAGCACATGCTGCGCATGATCGAAGCCCGCCCCTATCTCTGGGCTACACACGTATGGAATCTGTTCGACTTCGCCGCCGACGGGCGTGATGAGGGCGGCAAGCACGGCGAGAACCAGAAAGGTTTGGTGACCTTCGACCGTCTGCTGCGCAAAGACGCTTTCTATCTGTACAAAGCAGCCTGGAACAAGGCCGAACCTTTCGCGCATCTCTGTGGCAAGCGCTACGTGGACCGCTGCGAAGATACTACGGAGATCAAGGTCTATTCCAACCAGCCGGAAGTGTCCCTGTATGTGGACGACACACGGGTCGGCACGCAGGAAGGCAGCACGGTGTTCCGCTTCGAGATCCCGCTGGTCGGCGAGCACCGGATCCGTGTTTGTGCCGGTCCAGCAGCGGATGAAATGGTCATCCGCCGTGTCGATGAGCCTAACAAGGACTATATTTTCAACACCGGTTCCTCCGTCGCCAACTGGTTCGATTCTGAAGAGATCGACCCCACCTGCTTCTCTGTCCAGGATACTTTGGGCGAGATCAAACAGCATCCGCAGGCCGGTCCCATCGTCGAAGCCATGATGGCCAAAGCTTCTGCTTCTCGGGGTGACGTGGCCGATGCCGTGAAGGACAATCCCGTCCTGCAGCAGATGCTTGCCCGCATGACCATGCTGAGCCTTCTGAAACAAGGCGGCGCCGATGAAGAATCCGTAAAGCAGTTGAACCGCATCTTGCAGGGGATCAAAAAATGAAAACCTACGTACAGCAGATCATGCTCGGGACCGTGACGGGCAAACCTGAACAGGCGCTTGCGACCTTGCAGCGGATCAAAGCCGCCGGTTATGACGGTTTGGAGCTGAACCGCTTCATGATCCACCCCAGCTCCCTGATGGTCCGTATGATGACACGGGTGGCCGGTATGCCGACCGGAAAAGGCGGCAGTCTTGACTGGCACGGCTTGCTGAAGGAAACCGGACTTGGCGTCGTAAGTCTTCACGCCGATCTCGGAACTCTGAAGCGGGAGCCGCAGACGGTGATCCAGGAAGCCCAGAGTTTCGGGACGAACACGGTCGTCATCACGGGCATGTATCGATTCGATTATCAGGATGCGGAAACGGTCCGCGGACTGGCCGCAGATCTGAACGCCGCGGGTGCCCGCCTGCGGCAGGACGGAGTCTCCCTGCTCTACCACAATCACAACGTGGAATGGCTGCGCACGAATGAAGGGAGCCGTGCTATCGACATCCTGCTGCAGGAGACCGATCCGGCTCTCGTCGGATTCGAATTCGACAGCTATTGGTGTACCGATGGAGGCGCGGATGCCGCACAGTGGATGCAGCGTCTGGGATCCCGCATGAAGCTTTGGCATGTGACCGACCGCGGTTTCCGCCAGAACGGTCCTTCCATGACGCCGATCCTGAAGGCGGACAGCGTGGAACTGGGTACAGGCAACATGGATCTGGAGCAGTTATGGCAGATCGCGTCCGACAACGGCGTCACCTCCGTGATCCTGGAAAGCCACAAGAACTGGATCCACAAAGATCCGGTCGAAAGCCTGGAACTCAGCTCCAAATGGCTGCATAAAATTGACGCTTCTCGTCCGGACATGCTATAATCGTGTTATGAATGTTGTTCGGTGAACACTCTTACAGAAAGGAACCATCATGGCAGAAGAGAAGAAAAAACCGGATTATACGGATATGGACTGGTCCTGGCTGATCCGGGACCGTGAGGAAAAATGGAAAGTTTTATTGCAACAGGCGGAAGCAGATCACTGGCCGATCATCCCGCTGCGCAAGACTGAAAAGTTTACTTCCCAGCTGATCCTGCTGCCGATCCAGGAAGAAAAAAGAGGCATCTTCATCGTATGCCCCGGCGGCGGATTCATGTTCAAGTCTTCCAACGAAGGCAAACCTGTGGCTGAGTTCTTCCACGAGAAAGGCATCAACGCTGCTATTCTGGATTATCATGTGAACTCCGGGATCGCTGAGGGCATGGATGCCCGCCAGGAGGCCGGTGAAGATGGTCTGGCCGCGATCCGCTATCTCAGAGCTCATGCGGAAGAACTGGACATCGACCCGGATCACATCGCGATCGGCGGGTTCTCCGCCGGCGGTATGACCACCAGCTACGTCGCCACCCATTTCGATTATGGGGATCCCGAAGCTCCCTGCGCTGAAGGCAAGGTCTCTTCCCGTCCCGATGCCGCCCTGGTGCTCTACGGAGCTTTCTCCTCCAGCGGCCTGAAAGGCGGCCCTGGCGTTTACGATTCTGCGGAACAGCAGAAGATCGCGCAGTCGGATCCGATCCGCAACCTGCGGTTCGACGGTCCTCCGACTTTCGTCTTCCAGACGCACAAGGATGACCCACGCAATGCGCTGACCTATTGCATGGAACTGGCCAACCGTGGCATCCCCTATGAGATCCACACCTTCGAGGACGGCCCGCATGGCGCAGCCCTCTACGATGGCAAAGATCCCGACTCACCCTACTTCCCGCACACAGTCATGTGGGCGGAGATAGCCGCTGATTGGTTGAAAAACAGAGGATTCTAAAAAATAAAAGGGGAGTCCCTATATACCCTCA
>JAFVHC010000390.1 GCA_017474705.1 Bacillota bacterium | reverse complement strand
GCGTCGCGAGCGCCGCACCGATGTGTCCGCGGTTCTTCTCATTCATCTTGTCATTGAGCCAGACGTTGAAGCCCGCGTCGTTGCCCATCGAACCGAAGAAGGACATCAGGGCGTCCGCCAAAACGACAGCCGTACCTGCCAGCACGATCAGATGCGCCGTCTTCGAAGCTCCTTTTGTGATGAACTCCGTCGTCCCGAAGAGGATCGTGAAGATGCCCCACAGGATGTAGCCGATGGCGATGAACGGGCTGCGCTTGCCCTTCCGGTCGGACAGTGTGCCAAAGATGAACGTAGCGATGGTCGTCGCCAGTGCTGAGATCGCGACCATCCAGGAGATGATCGTGGGATCCTTCGCGATCTTCGCGTACACGAAGGTGTTGAACCATTGGTTCTCGATATTCCAGCACAGCTGCCCGGCGATGCCTAAGCCCCAGACCAGGATCCAGAAACGAAGCCCTTCAGTTTTGGTTTTCTCTCTCATTTTCCTACTCCTTTGTATAGCTTTCGAAACTGCCGAAGCCTTTTTCATAAGAGTAGTACAAAGCGGCGAGAGAATCAAGAAAAAACTGATCGACTTTGAAACACAAAAAGACCCGCTGCATACATATTTTCAGCGGGTCATCATGTTACTGATCGATAGCATCATAGTTTACTCGACCTTCAGTTGGAACGGGAAGGCCGGAAGTCCTTCTTTGTTGTATAGGTCGATCTCATAATACGGTTCCCAGGCGAAAGATACTGTCTCCGGCAGTACCGGCGCGCCGTCCACCGTCAGTTTAAGGATCAGCTTGTCATCCTGGATCTGTGCGGAAACAACGCCTTCCGGCACCGTCTTCAGCGTATTCAATAAGCCCTCCTGGGGATCCTTCGTGATCGGCTCATCCCAGCCGCCATTGGTCGGCTGTTCCAGATGCAAGCCTGCACCGTTCGCAAAGCTGATCTCCACCTGGTCTCCCACCGCTTTGGCTGCGACAGCCCGCGGCGCTTCTCCCTGGACCGGCAGATCATACACGTGCTGCAAGGCCAGCAGACCCAGGCGCTCGCCCGGCTTTCTCTTGTATTTGGGATGGATATCATACCGCATACCGGCATCCCCGATGGAGGCAGCGTACACGTTCTCTTCCATGTCCGCACATTTGAGCTGCTGTGCCCGCAGTTCCGGATATTTCTCACCGCCGTTGCCCAGCCACCACTCGAAGGGTGCCAGCTGCACCAGCAGGAACGGAAGCTCCTCATCCTGGAAATCCTTGCGCCACTGATGGATCACGGCGCTCAGCATCTTCTGATGCAGATCCGGGTGGAATTCATCGCTGCAGCCCTGGTACCAGATGAATCCGCGCAGTGTGTAGGGCATGATCTTTTGAAGCATGGTGTGATACAGGCCGCAGGGGCGCCAATAATGCAGGGGATGCAGGAAATTCATGGTGGCAAAATCACCCATCGCAGCCATCGCCTGTTCCTGCTCTTCTTTGGTGAAACCCGGGTAAAGGATGCGCTGGAACGGATCCGGATGTGCAGGATCTCCCACGCCGCCCTGTTTCATCTCCTTGAACTGCTCCATGGCCTGCTCCAGCTGGTCCTTATGGGCTTCCAGCTCTTGCTCATAATCCTCGAGCCAGACCTCTCCGCCGGCTTCTTTTACAGTCTCCTCCGGCAGCCAGCAGACGGAACGCGTCCCGCCCCAGTTGCAGCCGATGACTGCGATCGGCACGTCCTCTTCCAGCAGGGAAGCGATCTTGCGCATGAAATAGTAACTGACTGCGGAGAAATAGGGCAGATCCTGCTCTGTCAGCTTTCTCCACAGGCCGAAGTTGGAAAGATCCCACTCTTCCAGCATGCCTTCATAGGAGACTTCCGGATAATCGAAAAAGCGCAGCCGTTCTCGCAACGCGGCGTTGCCGGAGATCGCTTTAGTTTCTTCTTCCTTTTCTGCGTCGGTGTTCATCAGATATTCCATGTTGGACTGACCGCCTGCCAGCCACACTTCACCCACCGCCACGTCCTCGATGCGGACCGATTCCGCACCGCTCTGCACGATCAAAGTGCGGCCGTACCCCGCGGGCAAAGGCGGCAGATTGACACAGAACGCACCGGTCTCATCCGCGTGTTTGCTGCGTTCTATCGTCACTCTGTCACTGATCAGTGTGGCACTGACCAGGGCGTTCGGCTCCGTCTGACCAAAAATACGTACTTTCTTATTCCTCTGCAGGACCATATGGTCGGAAAACACCAAAGGCAGTTTCAGCATAGTATGAATCCCCCTCTTTTGGTTTATACCTATGATAGCATAGTTCCTTTGATTTTGAAAGTCTGTTGCTGAAACGTGTTAAGTCAAAAAAGACAGGTCTTTACTCCTTTACTCTTATCTTTATTCTCGTTTTCTGGGCTCTATTGAAAGAAAAGCATGCTCTTTTGTCAATAACTGAATTTATACATGACTTTTTGACTTTCATTTTCTCTGTTTTTCATACTCTTTTTGCGAAATCACATCCTTTTACATGAATGATACTCTCTCAATCCATAGAAAAACTGGCTTCTGACGATCGAATTGCTCCTCTTGAGCTTCTTACATCCTATCGATACAGCTACAAATACCCACATATACTGGGTAAAATCAATAAAAGGCATGAAAATGATTCTGATCGTAAAGAATAATTACATGCACAAATCGATTTTAGCACCCTTCATACATGAATCTATAGAAAAAGCCTGTCCATGAAGGACAGGCTTTCCTGTTTTACCGATTATGGCAGGCCATGAAATGACCCGGACGGATCTCCCGTGTCTCCGGCAGTTCCTGCCGGCAGATATCGGTGGCGTATTCGCAGCGGTCCGCGAAACGGCAGCCCGGCTTCGGGTTGACCGGACTCGGGATCTCTCCCTTGATGGGGATGCGCCGGCTGGCTTTGGCCCGCCTGGGATCCGCTTCCGGGATCGCCGAGAGCAGCGCCTGCGTGTACGGGTGGGTCGGATGGTCGAACAGCTCCTCTGTGGGGGCCGTTTCCACCACCATGCCCAGATACATAACGATGACACGGTCCGAAATATACTTGACTACGCTCAGGTCGTGCGCGATGAACAGATAGGTCAGGCCGCGCTCGTTCTGCAGCTTGTTCAGCATGTTCAGGATCTGCGCCTGGATGGATACATCCAACGCGGAGATCGGTTCGTCGCAGATGATGAATTCCGGATCTACGGACAGGGCTCTGGCAATGCCGATACGCTGCCGCTGACCGCCGGAAAACTCATGCGAGAAGCGGGACATGTGCTCCTTGTTCAGACCCACCGTCTCCAGCAGCTCCTGCACACGGGCTTCGATCTGATCCGATGGCATTTTCGCCAGTTTCAGACCTTCGCCTACGATCTCCTTGACCGTCATACGCGGGTTGAGCGAAGCGTACGGGTTCTGGAAGATCATCTGCACCTTGCGGGTGAACTCCCTTGCCTCCTGCTTGTTATAGGTGGAGATATCCTTGCCTTCGAAGAAGACCTGTCCTCTCGTCGGCTCATAGATGCGGATCAGGCAGCGTCCTGTGGTGGACTTGCCGCAGCCGGACTCACCCACCAGGCTGACCGTCTCCCCTTTATAAATATCAAAGGTGACGTCTTCCACGGCTTTGAGCACCGCTTTGTGCCCGACGTTGAAATACTTGCTCAGGTTTTTGACCTGGACCAAAGGTTCGGAGTTGTAATCCACATTGTGCATCAGTCTTTCTCCTTCCCTTTCATGAGCGGCCGTCTGAACGGAGTGTCCGGTGCCATCTCGTGCTGCAGCCAGCAGGCTGTACTGTGCTCTTCACTGAATCGATACTCTTCCGGCGGCAGTTCATTGCAGATCGCCATACAGTTCTCACAGCGGGCTGCGAAGGGGCAGCCGGCCGGCGGGGAAAACAGATCCGGCGGTGTACCGTCGATGGGTTTGAGTTCCTGATCCTTGGCCGTATCCAGGCGGGCGATGGAATCCATCAAGCCTCGCGTATAGGGATGGGCGGTCTCATAATAGATCTCGTCCGCGGTGCCCCGCTCCATGATCTTGCCGCCGTACATGACGACGACCCGGTCGCAGATCTTCGCGATGACGCCCAGGTCATGGGTGATCATGATGATCGAAGTCCCCAGCTTCTCCCGCAGTTCCAGCAGCAGTTCCAGGATCTGCGCCTCGATGGTCACGTCCAGCGAGGTGGTCGGCTCATCGCAGATGATGACCGAAGGCCGGCTGACCAAAGCGATGGCGATCATGACGCGTTGCTTCATGCCGCCGGACAGCTCATGCGGGTACTGGCGGTAACGCTTTTCTGCGTCGGAGATACCCACGAGTTTCAAGATCTCCAGGGTCTTTTCCTTCACTTCCTGCTTGCTGACATCGGTGTGGCCGAGGAAGACCTCCTCGATCTGTGCACCGACGCGCATGGTGGGGTTCAGCGATGTCATCGGATCCTGGAAGACGAAGCCGATCTCCTTCGCGCGGAAGTCTCTCAGCTCCTTTTTGTTCATTTTGAGGACGTCTTTGCCTTTGTACAGGATCTCTCCGCCCTCGAAGAATCCCGGCGGCTCCGGATTCAGACGCATGATGCACTGAGCTGTCACGCTCTTACCGCAGCCGGATTCACCCACGATGCCCAGGATCTCGCCCGGTCGGACGTCGAAACTGACGTCACGCACCGCTTTTACGGTCCCGCCGTAGGTCTTGAAGGAATATACGATATTTTTCAATGATAAGATCGGTTCCTGCATGATCCGCCCTCCTTACTCCGTGCCGCGCAGTTTCGGATCCAGCGCGTCGCGCAGGCCGTCGCCCAGCAGGTTCAGTGCCAACATGGTCGTGCAGATGAAGAACGCGGGCCAGAAGATCTCATGCGGGTAGATCCGCAGATAAGCGATGCCTTCCTTGGCCAGAACGCCCCAGCTGCAGTTTGGAGGTGCGATGCCTAAGCCAATGTAGCTCAGGAACGCTTCCTGGAAGATCGCGCCGGGGATGCTCATGCACAGGTTGGTCACCAGCATACCGATGATGTTCGGGATGATATGCCGCAGGATGATCGTGAAATCCGGCACGCCCAGTACGCGGGCCGCCATGACGAACTCCTGCTCCTTCAACCTATAGACTTCACCACGCACGAAGCGGCAGGTGCCGATCCAGCCGACCACGCACAGCGCGACGATCAGCGGAGCGACGCCCTTGCCCAGCACCATCATGACCAGGATCGTGATGATCAGGCTCGGGATACCATAGAGGATATCCACGATGCGCATGACGATCATGTCCAGCTTGCCGCCGTAGTAGCCGCAGAGGCCGCCGATGACAGCGCCGACGCACATGTTGATGACAGCGGTGAACAGACCGATCGCCAGAGATACGCGCGCGCCCATCCAGACACGGACCCACTGATCACGGCCGGTCGCATCGGTGCCCAGCCAGTGGAGCGCCGACGGCGCCTGGTTCATCGCGTCCGAATCCATAGCCGTGTAGGAATAACGGCTGAGCATCGGGGCGAAGATCGCCATCAATACATACAGTGTCAGGATGCAGAGGCCGATGAAGGCTGTGCGGTTCTTGCGAAGCCGTCTCCAGGCATCCTGCCAGAAAGACAGGGCCGGCCGGCTGATGCTTTCCATCTTCTCGGTATTCTTACCTTGGATGATAAACTGTTCTTGTTTGAATTCTGCCATGATCCCACCTACCTCTTTCCGATCCGGACACGAGGATCCGCGATGCCATACAGAATATCGACGATCAGGTTACAGAAAACAAGGAAGATGCCGTAGAAGACCGTCATGCCAAGGGTCATGGAATAGTCATTGTTGCTGACACTTTCCACGTAATACTTGCCCATGCCCGGGATCGCGAAGATCGCCTCGATGACGAAGGTACCTGTCAGGACAGCGGCCACCGTCGGGCCGAGGATCGTCATGACCGGCATGATCGCGTTGCGGATCTGATGCTTCGCTGTGATGCGTACTTCAGACAGGCCTTTGGACCGCGCCGTCTTGATGTAATCCTGCGACGTGACCTCCAGCATGCTGGCCCGCATGATACGGGACACGTGCGCCAGAGTATAGAACGACAGCGCGCAGGCCGGAAGGACCGTATACTGGAACCCTTGGTATTTCGCCACCGGGAACAGTCCCCATTTGATACCGAAGAAGTACTGCAGGCAGGCACCGATGATGAAGTCCGGCATACTGGTGCCGATGATCGCCACCATGACGCAGAAGAAATCGATCTTCGTGCCGCGTTTTCTGGCCGCCAGAATGCCTAAGATCAGGCCGAAGGAAATGGCCAGACACAAGGCACGGATACCCAGATCCGCGGAAAAGGGGAACGTCTGCCCGATGATATAATTGACCGTCTTATTGGTATAGTGCATGGAATATCCGAAGTCGCCCCTCAGGAGATTGCCCATGTACTGAAAATACTGCACGATCAAAGGTTTATCGAAGCCATAGTACTTGCGCAGGTTCGCTGCGACATCCGGCGTCAGCTTGGGGTTGGTGAACGGTTCTCCGGGCATCAGGCGTACAAGGAAGAAGACGATCGTCACCAGCACCAGCAGGGTCAGGATCGCCGCGATCACCCGTTTAATGATATATTTCGCCATTTCAGCCTCCAGGAAAAGAACTTGCTATATTCTCGAAAGCCCCGGGGTATGATTCCGGGGCTTCCGTGTAGATGTTTGACTAAAAATGTGTTGAGAAATAAACGAATTGCTACGCGCTGACGCGCTCCCGCAATTCTAAACATACTCGAACTTTCGCGCTATCGCGCTTCGTTCTCGTATGTTTAGACGTCCGAGGTCATCCGCATCTGCTTGAACATAAATGTTCAGCATCTGCGTCTGACTTCGTACGTTTTTATTTCTTACTTCATATCTCCATACGCCCAGTCGATGTTGACGCTGCAGAAGTAGAAGGAGATGTTGGTAACATCTTCATCCAGGAAGTAGTAAGCGGTTCTGGCCTGCAGCGGCACCCATGCGCCGTCCGCGATCAGCAGCTGCTCAGCCTGGTTCAGCATGTCCATACGAGCGTTCAGGTCGGTTTCGGTCTTGGTCTTGTCCAGAAGGGCATCCACTTCCGGATTGCCATACGGGGTGTACCAGTCGACGTCGGAGCGGAACAGTTCCAGATAGGTGTACGGATCATCATAGTCCGGACCCCAACCAGCATAACCGATCTCATAGTCAGCCTTCGGATAGACTTCGCCGTAGATATCAGAATAGGTGACCTGACGGATGTTGACCTTGATGCCCAGCGCGTTCTGCCACTGCTCCTGCAGGACTTCCGCGATACGCTTGTTGGTCTCGGCGTCTGTGGTGACGAATTCGATCTCGATGTCAGACGCGTTGGCGATGCCCAGCTCATCCATAGCAGCCTGCAGGTATTCCTGCGCCTTCTGCTGGTCGCCCTGCATCGGATACGCATAGCTGTTTACATCGTAGGTCTCGCCATAGGTCTTGCCGTCTTTACCCTGCAGACCCGGGAAGCACAGAGCATTGTACGGAGTGTACACACCACTGTTGGCCAGCTTGTTGTACTCTTCACGGTTCAGCGCATAGTTGATGGCCAGACGGAAGTTCTGGTTGCCCCATACAGGGTTGGAGCTTTCGGTATTGATGTAGCAATAGTCGACGTTACCATTGACGAAGTAGTTTACGTTCGGCTTGTCCTTGTACTGCTCGACATAAGCGGTCGGGATACCGACGTAATCCAGCTCGCCCTGCTCATACAGAGCCAGGCGGGTGTCTTCCTTCTCCACATAGGAGATCTGGACCTTGTCCCAATGGATATTGTCTTTGTCCCAGAAATATTCGTTGGGCTCGAAGACGTATTCATTGTTTTCGGAAGAGACCATCTTGAAAGGACCGGAGTACACGTTCTTGTCCGCGGTCGCGGCAAAGTCGGCACCGTACTTCTCAACGATGTCTTTGCGCAGCGGGGAGAAGTTGGACTGAGATCCCAGCATGCTCAGGAAATAGGAAGTGGGGTTCTCCAAGGTGACTTCCAGGGTCTTCTCGTCAAGAGCTTTGACACCCAGATCATCCACAGCGGCTTCGCCGGCGATGATGGCGTTACCGTTCTTCAGAACGCCAACGATGAACTGATAGGGGCTTCCTGTTGCGGGATCCGCAAGACGTTTCCAGCTGTACTCGAAATCCTGCGCGGTGATGACTTCGCCATCAGACCACTTGGACTCTCTCAGATGGAACGTGTAAACAGTACCGTCATCGGAAATGTCCCATTTCTCCGCCAGACCGGGGGTGACTTTACCGCCGGTGTTACGGGTCAGGTTCTCGGTGATCGCGTGCTGGATCTCGTTATCGCCGATACTGTTGCCCATGTTCGGGTCGAACGTGGTGGGCTCGGTACCTACGGCATAACGGAAGACCTTCTCTCCGGATGATCCTTTTCCATCTCCATCCACAGAACCCTTCGGGGTGCTGCAGGCGGAAAGGGAGAAGATCATGGCTATAGCCAGTACAAGGGCTAAAAGATTTTTCTTCATTTCTTTACCTCCCAATTAAATAGTATACAATTGTATACTTGTATATTATAAGAGAGGCGCGAAAATGTGTCAACCCGAAAATACATAATTATACAATTACTGCAATGTGAAACCCCAATTTATGCACAGTTTTGTAAAAATGTAATATAAAACCGGCGGACAAATGTCTTTCTCCGCCGGTCGATTCATTATTTTTTCTTACTTGTACAGATCATTTCTTCTCACTCGCTCCTCCCAGGGGAGACGCTCCGCATCGTCGATCTCATAGACATCGAACGTATCATACAGCCGAGAGATCGGGTCCACCTGGACGTACGTGCACCAGGGCAGCCAGTGGTATACTCCTTGATAGACCTGCTCGAAGAAACTGCCGCTCTCATGGCAGAGGCCCGGATACGCGTATCCGTAGGATCCATCGTAATCCGTACACTGCTTGGAGTTCTTGTGCAGGAACCGGGCAAAATGCAGATAATGCGGATCCTGTGTCAGAAGATAGATGCGGTAATACAGATACGGGCAGGCCGCCATGTAAACATCCGCAGACGAATGGCCCGTCGCGATCAGGCTCTGGCCTGAAATGTTCCGTCCGGACAAGGGGTTGTTCGGATGCGGCATCAGGATGGGATAGCTCCACGCATAGGTCCACGTCTCCGTGTAGTCCGCCGCCTGCACCGCCGCGTCCAGCCACCTTGCTTCCTTCGTCATATCATACAGGGAAAGGTAGGCGAACATGGCATAGATGCCGGATTCTTTGTCGTAGACATCGGAGTTGTCGCAGGTGCCGCCGCGGTATTCCAGATGCTTCGTGATATGTTCGAGGCTCCACGCACCGGCACGTTCGGCCGCTTCCTTCAGTGCTTCCTCGCCCGTGACCAGGTACAGCTGCACCAGGAACCGGATCACGTTGGATGTATTGGCTTTGGATTCCATCAGCATGTCGCCGTTCTTATCGTAGGAACGATACCAGCTGCCGTCCTCGTTCTGCCGCTGTACGAGCCAGTGGGCTGCGGTCTCAAGGAAGGTCAGCCAGTCCTCATGCGTTTCGCCCCGTGCTGCCAGGAAGTTGTAGGCATCCAGGATGCCCTCCATGCCGTCGCCGATCATACGGACCCATACCGGACGGTCCTCGAACTCATGCAGCGCCGGATTGTACCAAATGCGCGGCGCACCCTTCTCATCCAAGGAATTCTTTGCCCAGAAATCGATCACGCCAAGACCCTTAGCCAACGCTTCCTCATCCTGGTACAAGACACCGTAGCGGATCAGCTGATAGCCGATGTTGGGCTGCTGACCGACGAAACCGAACTGATAGGCCACGTTCATGGGCTCCGCCGAGGGAAGCCCGCTGGAGAACGGGAGACCGTAGCTGCCCTCATATTCCCTCGTCAGCGCCTTCAGCAGTTTCATGCAGTTTTTATACAACAATTCATTATCCAGGGCGACGATCGGCTCATCGATGCGGTCGTAGATCCTGCGCCACAGGGTACGCATCATGGCAGGATAGTCCTTTTCACAGGTCAGATCCAGCGCCACCGCATAGGCATCCTCGAATCCTTCCTGTGCTGGATGATACAGGCTGTTGTACTCTGGCTCCAGCGCCCAGCCTGGCGGCAGCGGACGCGTCCTTGTGCCACGGGCACCGGGATAGATATAATCCAGCGTCAGGCCGCTCGCCGTGCTCACACCGATGGAACCGAAGGTGATGGTTGCATCCACCATCTGATTATGGACCATGGTGTCGGTATTGCGCAGTGTCACGTCCGCTTTTGGACGCGACAGGCAGGCCGTCTCACCGCTTGCGGGATCCTGCACCGCGAACATCGGCAGCGCGTACTGCGTCTCGAAAAACCAATGATACCGCAGGTTCTTCTGATAGCCGATGAAATGCTGCGGCACGAATTCATTCTTCTGGTACCAGGCGCCGGGTGCGAAGGCATTGATCTCCTCCAGCGACTGGTTCTGCAGCATGGCCAGCGAAAAGCCAGATGCAAACCCCGCATGATCCGGCGTTTCTTTCACGACCCGTACCTTGCGCGAAAGCAGGAAGCCGTCCGTTTCATTGACACACCACGTATCCTCGAAGGTGAAAACGCCTCCATAGGGCGTCTCGACAGTGGCACAAGCAGACACCTGGTCTTCGATCAGTTCCACCTGTGTGTAGGGCACGGAAATCTCCCAGGCTACCGCCGTTGGCTTCTTGGCAAACAAACGGCAAGGCTTTTCACTGGCAAACACCGGGACGTCTTCGTGAAGCACTGTCAGACCAAAACCCGTCTCATGCTTTGAGAATCTAAGCGTATACGCCCCGGACCGCATCTCGATGTACTGCATGGTTTTATTCCTTTCTTACAGGGTCGCGACCCACTGCTTCAGTTCTTCTTCCGATGCTGTCGGCGCGAACAGTTTTCCTCCGATGATCTCCGCTTCCGGACTCAGATAAGGCGCAAGTTTTTCCGCGGTCTTCCCCATGTCGCTGCCGCCGGAGGTAGCAAACAAAGCGATCTTTTTGCCCGCAAGGTCATTTTCCTTCAGGAAGGTCTGGATCACGTTTGGCGCTCCATAATACCAGATGGGGAACCCGATGAAGACCAGGTCATAGGCCGCAAGATCCTCGATCTTTCCCGCGATCGGAACATCCTTCTTGCCGATCTTTTCACGGTTGCACCGCGCCAGCGGATTGGTCCATTTCAGATCCGCCGCCGTGTATGGCTTCTCCGGTACGATCTCGAACAGATCCGCCCCGGCTGCCTTGGCCAGTCTTTCCGCCACGCCCCGGGTGACACCGCTGGCCGAGAAATAAGTGACAATCGATTTCATAGACTTCTACCTCCTTTTCCTGCGCTCATCGTAGCACAAGTCATAAGCTTCTTCAATATGGTGCCGCGACTCATCAGTTTACTCTTGTTTTTGTTTGTCCATTTCTGAAAAAGGCATCAAAGGGATCGCCCTCTAATGCCTGTGTGTTTTATTCCTCATCTCCGTTCGCCAAGGGATCGTATTCCAGAATATCCCCCGGCTGGCAGTGCAGTGCTTCGCAGATCGCCTCCAGCGTGGAGAAGCGGATCGCACTGATCTTGCCGGTCTTCATTTTGGACAGATTGACATTGGACACGCCGACTTTATCGGACAGGTCCTTGAGGCTGATCTTGCGATCGGCCATGACGCGGTCCAGCCGCAGTATGATCTTTCCCATAGCTTTCTCTCCTTACAACGTTTCATCGGATTCTTTCTGCAGCGATTCTCCATAGCGGAAGACGTAGGACAGGAAGAAGATGATCAATGCGGTGATCACGAACCAAAGATTGAAGCTGTAATCGAAGGTCATGTCCGACACGATCTCCGGGTTCATCAGTTTGTCCAGATCGTACATGCGCAGTGCGAATACGTTGGCGATCGCTCCACCGATCTCGGTGATGGCGCCGGTGATCAGGACGGTCCATCCCAGCTTGCGGATCTTGTCAGCGATACCGGCCGCAAAGGGCTGTCCTTCTTTCATCGGGGCCAGGATCTCGCGCAGGGCACGCAGCACGCACCAGATCGCCGCACAGCCCAGGACTCCCACGATCAGCATGCCGATGATGCTGCTTTTGACGTTGGCAGCGTTCAGATAAGAATCAAGGCTGCCGGACAATTCCAGATCCAATGCATCGAGTTTCAGTTTGTCCGCACTCGCGATGATCTTCTCACCGAAGATGGCGGTCAGCGGAATGAAGATGGCTGAAACGATGACGCCGGCAATGGCAAACCCCTGCAGGATCTTCAGGATCCGATCGATGATGGTCGCGCTTTTGATGAGTTTCTTGTTTTCCATGGTGTGTCTCTCCTTGTTTACGATAATTTATTAACGTTTTTCGTTAACTCTGAGAGCATTATAAAACGATAATTTATGTTTGTCAAGCATAAATTATCGTTTTTCGTAAATATTTTTTCGAAATCCATTATCTTTCTACAAGTTTGACCACTTTTTTCTTCCAGGAACCTTTGAATCCGGTGTACGGATGCTCCCGCAGGGGCAGATTGCCCTTCGTCGCACCGATCAAAACCGTGGAAGGATGGGTGAATTCGCGGAAGCCCCATACGCCATGATAGGCGCCCATGCCGGAATGGCCGGTCCCGCCGAAGGGTACGCCCTTGACCATCAGATGCAGGCACACCTCGTTGATGCATCCGCCGCCGTACTGCATCTTGGACATGGTGCCCTTCGCCCAATCCAGATCCTTGGTGAACAAGTAGAGGGCCAGACCGTGCTCCCGCTCCTCGATGGTGGCCAGCAATCGATCGATCTCGTTGTCCGGGAAGGGCACCACCGGCAGCAGCGGGCAGAACAGCTCATGCTGCACGATCGCCTCATCACAGCCGACCGGATAGATGATCGTCGGTGCGTATTTTCGCAGCTCCGGATCGCCCGCACCGCCCAGCACGATGCGATCGCGGTACTGCCCCGCTTCTGCTGCACATTTCTGATACGCCGCGTCCGAGATCAGGCTGGGATACTCCGGATGATGCACGGGATCCGGCCCGATCTGCCGTGTGAACTCTTCCTTCAATGCTTCCAGGAAATCCTCCGCTACCTCTTCTGCCACTGCCACCTGGTTGATATCGATGCAGATCTGACCGCTGTTGAGGATCTTGAAAAACGCGATCTTGCGGGCCGCGTCTTTCAGATCCGCATCCTTGCGCACGATGCACCAGTTGCCCGTCTCGCCGCCCAATTCCAACGTGACCGGCGTCAGGTTCTTGGCGGCCTGTTCCATCACATGCACGCCGACCCGGGGCGATCCGGTATAGAAGATCTTGTCGAAGCGCTCCGCCAGGCATAGGTCCGCCACGTCATGCCCACCATCGACCACCGCCACATACTCCTGCGGGAAGACGCTGGCGATCAGCTCCTGCAGCACCTTGGTACACGCCGCTGATTTGGAGCTGGCTTTGATCACGGCCGTGTTGCCGCCCGCAAGGGCCGCCGTCAGCACCCCCAGCGACAGCAGGATGGGGAAGTTGAACGGGCTGATGATCAATGTCGTACCGTAGGGCATTTTATACACCTTCGTGATCATGCTGGGAAAACTCACTAAGCCGCTCCAATGGGTCTCCGGACGGGCCCAGCGGCGCAGATGCCGCAGCGTCTCGTTGATCTCCAGGAGCACACTGCCGATGTCACAGAAGTAGGCTTCCGTCGCGCTGCGGCCCATGTCCTCCGCCAACGCTTTCTCCAGTTCCTTTTCGTGTTTGCGGACAGCCGTTTTCAGACGTTTCAGCGCCAGGATGCGCTCGCCCACATCCATCGTAGCGCCGGAACGGAAATACCGGCGCTGCTGTTCTACCAGTTCATGGATCGTATTTTCATCCCACATATTTTTCTCTTCACTTTCTAGAACCGATCAGGCCAGCTTTCCGCATTGACCTGCGTATATTTGATCAGGATCTGGCCGTTGTTCGTCCGGATATCGATCACGAGATGCCGATCTTCCCAGACCGCCGTCAATGACCGCTCTTCTCTTCCGTCTACATCCATTACGACCATGCCGTCGTAGAACTGATCCCAGGTATCATACCGGAACGCGGCCGGCGGCTGATCCGGTGTACCGTAGAACCGAACCATTTCCTTATAGAATTTGACCACGAATTCCTTCTCATTGTCGATACGGCCGAAGAAATCCTTGCTCACGCCGATCAGCTTGTCCTCCCGGTCGAACCACAGGGTGACCGTGAAATTGTGGCCTTCCTCGACGAATTCTTTCCTCTCCAGCACATAACCGCCGCCCTTTTCGGTCCACCACTGATCCCTCTTCTCAAGCTCTTCCAGTACAGTCGTTTTCTCCCGGCCTAAAGATCCACTGTAGTCGACCCAGTCCGGATAGCGGAGTTTTTTCTTTCCTATGACTCCGGTCACCAGAAGGATGATGAACAAAATGACCACCGAAGCGACCGCGCTCAGCAGGGCGTATTTCGCATGTCGGGCAGTCTTCCGCTTCAAAAGATACAAAATGATACCCACCGGAGGCAGGAACAGGCCCACCAAGATCCAGATAAAAGCTCCGTTGTCGGTCAGATAATAGGCCATGGCCTTGTTGGCCGTATCTTCCGACTTGTAGCCCGATTTCGTCGTCTGCACGTGTCCCATCGTCGTTCCCAAAGCCGCGCCGCACCACGGACAGGTCGCCGCGCCTTTGTCTACCTCCCTTCCACATTGCTTACATATATATTTTTCCATGATCGTGATCTCCCTCGCCCTCAGGCGCTCTGGTCATCCGTCAAAGATACTATTGGTATCTACATCATGGCAGAACCATTGAGAAAAAGCAAGCCTCAGGGACAAAAGGCGGGATTTGGGGATGGATCGATGGTATAAAACTTATGTATCATCACGTTGACAAAACAGCCCTTTTTTCTATAATAAAATCAGAACGATAAAGGAGGTCATGCGCTATGTTTCAGTTTTGGGGCGATGGTTCGCAGGAAGCGAAATCTTTAGTAGAACAGATCCAGGTCCGCAGCACGGAGAATTTCAACTGGACGTTCATTTTTATCCTGGCAGTCGTGTTCTATGTGTACTGGACGGAGATCCACAAGAAGAATTATGAAGTCATCTACGCCGGCGCGGCGCTGTACGGTGTGCACTGGCTGTACGAGATCTTAAACGCGGTGATCGGCCATGTGGCCGGCTATCCGCTGTGGTCCGTCAGCAACCAGTCCACGACCTTCATCCTGCTGATCGGTGTATGCTGGGAGCTGTCCATGATGTTCTCCCTGGCCGGCATCATTTCCTTCAAGATGCTGCCGCACGACCGCAGCAAGAAGATCCTCGGCATGGACTGCCGCCTGGTCGGTGCGCTCGAGATGGCGCTGCTGTTCGCACGGGTGGAATCCTTCCTCGCCGCGACCAGCAACCATTCTTTCATCTGGGTTTATAAATGGTGGGGCGTGCTGCCGGTCTTTGTCACCACCTATATCCCTTTCTTCCTGGCCAGCAATTTCGTGCCGGATATGAAGCCGAAAGCGCGCAGGACCTTCCTGATCACCGAATGGGCATTGGTAGCTATTCTGCTGGTCGTACTGATCCCGCTGGGCATCATCTGATCTTGAGGAGACGCAATGGCACACGAGAAATTCCACTATAAGACCTGGGAACAATTGCAGGAGAGAGCTTCCGAACTGGGCTTTACCCTGCCGGCAGCCCGGGATATGTCCGTTCTAGAACAGCCCCTTGCGGCAGGAAACGCACGGTTTGCGAACCGGCTGGGCATCGCTCCCATGGAAGGGGCGGATTCCACACCGGACGGAGCGCCGTCGGAATATACGGTCCGCCGCTACGTACGGGAAGCGGAAGGCGGCAGCGCCTTGATCTGGTTCGAGGCGATCTCCATCGTGGAGGAAGGACGTTCCTCTGCCACGCAGCTGCTGCTTTCTCAGGAGAACCTGGACTGCTATAAAAAGCTGGTGGAACAGGTGAAGGAAGCCGGTCTGAAAGCCAACGGCTATGCCCCCTATCTGGTGATGCAGGCCAACCACAGCGGCCGCTACTCCAACCCTGGCAACAAGCCGGCGCCTCTCATCGCCTATCGCCATCCGGAGCTGGAACAGTACCGGGCGGCAGACGACAACTGCATCGTGAGCGATGATTATCTGAAAGGCCTGGAAGAGAAGTTCGGAGAAGCCGCATATCTGGCAAAGCAGGCCGGATTCGACGCGGTCGACATCAAGTCCTGCCACGGGTATTTGCTGGCGGAACTGACCTCCGCGTACCATCGGCCGGGGCAGTACGGCGGCAGTTATGAGAACCGCACCCGCCTGCTGAAAAACGGCATCCTGGCCGCCAAAGCCTATGAAGATAAGGATTTCGCCGTGACATCGCGCTTGGGGATCTACGACGGCTACGCCTGGCCTTATGGCTTCGGTGTCAGCGAAGGCAGCGGCCTTGTTCCTGACCTGGCCGAGCCGATCCGCCTGGTACGGGAGATGCACGAAGGCCTGGGTCTTGCGTTCGTGGATCTGACCATGGGCAACCCCTATGCCACGACCCACGTCACCCGTCCGTATGATATGGGCAAATATGTGCCGGACGAGCACCCGCTGGAGGGTATCCATCGCATGATCCAGGGCATCGGTGCCGTGAAGAAAGCGGTGCCGGACATGGTCATCTGGGCCTCCGCCCCCACCTATCTGCGCCAGTTCGCGGATCTGTACACAGCCGGCGCCGTGGAAGAAGGCCTGTGCGACGGCATGCTCTTCGGCCGCATGGCCTTTGCGGATCCGACCTTTGCCAACGAGATCATCAAAGACGGCCGCATCGATCCGCAGCACGTCTGCCTGACCTGCGGCAAGTGCGGAGACCTGATCCGTGCGCACAAACCCACCGGCTGTGTGGTGCGCGACCCCCAGACCTTCCTGCCCTTCTACAAGGAATTCCTCGAAATCAAAAAGAGCCAGCCGGCCAATTTCAGGGGATAACAAGAAGCGCTGTCCGTTTTTTTACCCACCGCAAGGACTATACTGTCAGAAGATATTCCAAATGGAAAGGTGGGTATGCAGATGGATTCTCTCGCGACGTGGCAGGTCATCAAGTCGGCGGATGACGTCGTTGTGTACAAGGGTTTCACTTCCCGCGGCAAGCCCTACGGTTCCGGGACCGCCTATTTCCCCAACGGGAACAAGTATCAAGAGGGCGTCTTCGACGTTAAAGGGCTCCTCTATGGCAGAGAATATTATCCTTCCGGAAGGGTGCGCTTCGAAGGTGCCTACAGGCTCTGTATGGCATACGGACCGAACTACCCGGTCTATGGGAAGTGTTATGACCCGGACGGGCATATGTATTATGAAGGTGTGCTGAAGGTCCGCTTCGGCGGCGTGGGCTACCCTTCCGTGGAGATCCCCGAACAGTTCGGACCTATTGCACAGGCTGAAAAACCGGAGATCGACTGGTTCATGTGGAGCGATCCTGAAAATAAAACGGTATGACCAAGCAGGTCATACCGTTTTCTTGTGTAAAGAAAAGATAAAATCAATTGCCGTCAATCTGTATCTTGATAGAAGTTTTTTAACTGTTCATTTGCATCAGAAAGCATGGAATTCTTGCTCAGGTGATCATACAGAGCCTGAGGATAGGGAAGCAGGTTGAGTTCATATACTCTGCCGGATAATGGGTGATCCTTGACGAATCGAAAACCCCATTGCTTATAAAATGCTTCCTGGCTGGATTTATACACATTTGTGATGATCTTGCAGAACATGACTTCATTCTCGGCGAGTGAGATCAATTCTTCCAAAAACATTTTCCTGAGTTTATTGTTGTTTTTGGGAGTTGAGTACTCATCGTTTACAGAAAGGTTCAGCAAGAACATGATATGCTCTTTACCTGCGGAGAACAAGTCTCTGGTGTTGGAGGGCGAAAAAGCCTGCTCGAATAAATCTCCATTCAGATAAGCTTCTTCTTGCATGCTTGAAATGGATAGAAACGAAAAATTCCCAACGATCTCTCCGTCCGCATCGACCAGGTATTGAAAAGTTTCCGGCACACTGCTTAGATATTCTGCCCATTGTGAGGAAGATCCTTCGTTTTGAGGAGTAATGCCTTTACCTCTGAAATCGGGCCCATATAGTTTCATATCGTTCTTTACAAGGGACTCTGCTATGGAGAACGGAGTATACCCCATATCCAATAATTCCTGATACTGAACAGGGGTTGCATCTCTATTTTTGCTTTTCGCCCGATGATCTTCGACGAAGGATCTGTTTCTTGGCGGATCATGATCATCATTCTGATTCCTGATGATCAAAGTGTATGAACCAAGCCCATGGTTTGTGTCCAGACATTTACTGAGACCGTCCCGGATCTTATCGAGCTTCTTTCTCAGATGTGAAATATGGCTTTTTAAACTGACCGGATCCTTCTGATCTGCCTGATAATTGACGCCCCAGACATATATAGCGAGAGCTTCCAGGTAGACCGGAGAGTTCTCATGGTCGATAAAGTACGACAGGATCTTGTATTCCGTAACACTTAAGGGAATCCGGATCAAGCCATCATAGCTGACTAACTCTGTTTTCGAAGATAAATTAACGTAGCATTCTTGTCCTATATACTTCCGTTCTTCTAGATTCATATCTTTCTGTTCCTCACATTTTGCAACATAAATACAACAACTTCAACGTGGACTCACTTTGCTTACAACATCAAGTTGGTATTCTTTAATCAAAGGTTAGCACAACCCGGTTTGTAATGTCAACAACAGCAGCAGACAGCTGCAAAAAAAGGAGGAAAAACAAAAATGAAACTCACACTTAAGAAAATTATGGCCACGGTGCTTTGCTTGATCACGCTGTTTAGCCTTGCGCCTATGCAGTCCTACGCTGCAACATCCAGTTCATGTACGCTGCTCAGTGGCAGTTCACAAAAGTCATATACGTTCAAAGTGAAGACCGGATCCCGGATCCTTTTCAAAAACAAGCTTGTTTTCAAACAGACGAAGGGTTCATACCAGTACTTGCCTTGGTTTGATGGACTCAATCCTAAAACAACTACAGGATATGACAATTTTACGATAACCGTGAGAAAACAGGGAGGAAAGACCCAGACCTATAAATTTTCCGGATCCAGTAAGACGATCAAACTGGACAACAATTCCACCTATACGATCACTGTTACTCCGGGAAAGCCTATCTTTAAAGGTATGAAAGCCTTCTATAGATGGATCAAGTATCCAACATGGTCCATAACCAAGGTGAAAGGTGTAGCGACCTGTCGCTAAAGATGAATCGTTTCCATAGAGAAACGGTATCCTTTTCCCGAGGTTATCGATTCTCATTGAATGTAAGCCAAATAAAGGGAGCATGAAAAAACGATTCATTCGTTTTTCATGCTCCTTTTTCTATTGAATTCTCTAATACCCCAGCGTCCGGTCCACGGTGTGGATGGGCGGTTCTCCGTGCAGCACCAGCGCGATGTTCTGCAAGGCGACGTTGACGACACGTTCGTAATTGACCCCGGCGCGGTAGCCTCCGGAAATGTGCGGTGTGATGTAGACACGCGGCGCGGTCCATAAAGGATGATCCTGCGGCAGCGGCTCCGGATCCATCACGTCCAGGCAGGCCGCCTTGAGATGTCCGCTTTCCATGACCCGGATCAGGTCCTCGGTGACGACGGAATTGCCCCGGCCTACGTTCACGAGGATCGCCGTCGGTTTCATCAGGCGCAGGCGCCTTTCATCGAACATGCCTTCCACTTCCTGCGTGCCGGGCAGGCTCAGCGCGACCACGTCCATCTCCGGCAGCAGGTCGTCCATCTCCTCCGTGGTGACCAGTTTTTCCACAAATGGCGGTTTATCGTGCACCGTCCTGCGCACGCCATAGCAGATGGCGCCTAACGCGGAGGCTTTCCGCAGATAGGACGTTCCGATCGCTCCCATGCCGACGGAAAGGATCCGGGAGCCTTCGAAGCGGTCGATCTGCGTCAGCAGTTCCCAGCCCTGTCGCTGCTGCATCCAAAGATACTCGGGCATGCGCTTCATCGCCATCAGCGTGGTCGTCAGCATGTGCTCGGCGATGGAGTCCCCATAGGCACCGTAGGCATTGGCCAGGACGATCCGTTCCGGGAGCCAGGAAAAACCATTGGCGCCGGCACTAAAAAGCTGCACGAAACGCAGGCGCGGCATGCGGGCCAACGCCTCCTTCGTAATGAAACCGGCCAGGATCTCTGCTTCCGCGGCATCCTCCGGCGAAATGTCTTCCAAACGTTCGGCAAACACGATCCGGCAGTCCGGCAGCCTCAGGAATCTGTGCTTCACCTCTTCCGTATGCCGCCCTGTAATGATAACGACAGTGCTCATCAGGACTCCTTTCCTTTTATGCGTCCAGCCACAGAACGTCCACATTGCGCTGGGTGATCACGAACGGTGTCCGGTCGATGACCGCATTCCGACACAGATCCAGTGTCGCCTGGATCTTGTCCCGTGTCAGTTCGATCGCACCTCTCATCTCCGGATCCTCCGTAGAGACCTCCATCACGAAACCATCCTCTGATATGTCCAGTTTTTCACATGCTCGTACCAGCAGGTGAAAAAACTTCTCATACTGCTCAGGCATGGCATCGATATCATAAAGCATTTTCGGATTGCGTGACGTCGCCACGTCGATCTCATCCGCCAGGCGGATCAACGCCGCCAGATATGGCAGGCAGATCGTATTGCCGTTCGGTACCTGCCAATCGACCGGGTATTCCTTCAGATCGAACAGATCGGTCCGCCGATGTCCACGGGCCACCTGCACCACCGCGAAAACGTGCTCCGGAGACGGAAGCTCCAGGAAAGCTGCGTACTTACGGATGTAAATACCACTGTATTCATGATGGAAATCCCGGATGATCGTGGCCGTCTCATCCTTCCTATGATAATTGAAATACGACCCGAAATCGATCTGTTGGCTGAATTCTTCATAATCGCGCTGCGAGATGCCCATGCCGATATCGTGCAGATAGCAACTCATGAGCAGCACGTAGATCGCATCCGCGTTCAGCCGTTCCAACTGGGCAGGACCGATCAGCTGATTGCAGAAATCGATGACGGTCAGGCTGTGCAGTATCGTGTGATCCGTAAAATCCGGGAACAGCCGCTTATAATTGGACAAGGCATGCTGCATGACAAATACCGTGTCAGCGAATCTTTTATGAAGGCCCGGATCCAGTTCCTTCAGCCGACGCTCCAGTCCATATTCCATCTGGTCATGCCTCATGTGTAATACTCTCCTTATCCTGCAGCCGGATCGTCAGAACGTTCAATCCCAGCAGATTCTGATAGACGACTTCATCCGCCGACGCGTATACCATCCGGATCCCGATATTGGCGCACGGGTCCTCGTTATTGACAAGCTTAGCGCGTTCCGCCGGATCGAAGGGCACGCAGTCATCCTTGATGCGCAGCAGGATCTTCTTCCCCTCCTGCAAAACGACACGCACGTCGATCGTATAATCTCTTGGCTTACCTTTCGTGAATCCGTGCAGGACCACGTTTTCCGCCATTTCTTCCAGGCAAAGCGCCGCATAATAGCTGGTTCTCGTGGACACACCGCGCGCCGAGCAGAACGTCTGCACCTGTTCCGCCGTCCGGGTGACCGCGTCCGTATCCTTCAAAACGAAGGACAAACGCTCGCCCGTCCCGAAGGATTCCGGAAGGAGCAGCCATTCGTCACGGTTCCTGGGCAAGCCTTTGTTCCTGATCATAACGTAGATCGGCGTCAGCGCCGCTGTGATGATCAGTCCCACCAGGATCGCGAAGCAAATACCCTTGATCCCAAAGGCCGGCGCCAGCACGAGGACCGGAATGATGACCCCAAAGAAGCCATCGAACAAAGCGACGATATTCACGAACAGACGATGTTCTCTTGCCTGGAAGTAATTGGAGAACAGAATGCAGATGAAGGCCATCGGTACGCATACGCTGTAGATGCGGAACAGAAGCCGTGTCAGCTGAAAGACTTCCGTGCCATGGTCCGGGAAGTACAGACCGGCCATCGGTGACGCCAAAAGGAGCACCAGCACCCCAAGTCCGCACATCATCAGCAGGACTTTGGTGCCCGCCAACCGTAGCAGTGCGTAGATGGACTCCCTGTCTTCCTCACCCACAAAAACACTGGTCAGCATCCGGATCACAGCGCCTGCGCCTAAGGCCGGAGCCAGAAGAAACGCGCAGATCATATTGAAGGCGGACATGGCGGACAGACCATCCGCTCCGCCATAGGCGAGGACGATCCGGTTGAGCACCAGACTGCGTACCGCCAGCGCGAACACCAGCAGCGCAGCCGGGAACCCGATCTTGATCATATCCGGCAGTTCTTTCCAGGAAGCAATTTTCACGCGGAACTTCAGCTGCGCCTTGCCTCGCACATAATAAGAAGCGAGGATCAGGAAATAGACCCAGTTGCAAGCGCTGGTCGCCAGCGCCAGGCCCCACACACCCATATCCAGGACCGCCACCAGCAGTACATCCAACGCCACATTGACAAAGATCATCGATGCGATGCCGATATAGCCCAGGCGGCTCTGCCGCTCCAGCTGCAGGAAGGCCGCCATCTGCTGCGCCAGCAGCTGCGGGATCATACCGATCGCGTAGCCGACCGCGTACACGGCCAGGTCCGTTTTCAGCGTCCCTTCCGCACCTAAAAGGCCGGCCAGTCGGCCGGGCATCAACAGGTTGACCGCCGTCAATGCTGCCCCGATCAAAAAAGTAACGGTCAGATTCAGGGAAAAAACCCCCTGCGTCTTATCGGTCCTGCCGCTGCACATATATTTACCGCAAAGGACAGCAGTGCCTCCTAGAAGGACCGCTCCGACTGCTTCAAGGACGCGCACCATCGTGTAATACAGGCCGATGACGCCTACAGATTCCGGGGCGATGAACCGGCCGGCGATCAGTCCATCCACGATGGAGTTCACCGACCCCATCGCAACGATCAGGATCTGCACCGGGAGGAGCCGGAAGAACACCTGCGATACGATCCTGCTGTCTGTATTTGCTTTCATTTTTATCCCTCATGATCCTGGCCTGTCCATAGGCCTTATATCCATAAACTATACGCTATAACCTTGTAAAAATCAACGTTCGATTCTTTTTGTATGCAAATATACAAATATATGTTATACTAACGAAAATACGGCCGCTGGTACCGTTTCGGCCGATAACAGAATCCTTTATCGCAGGAGGCAAACCATTGAGAATCGAACAACACCCGATCCTCTCGTTTGATCGGGGCGAAAAAGTCACCTTTGTATTCAACGGCCGGCCGGTCGAAGGATACACAAATGAGACCATTGCCGCAGCCTTGCACGCCGCCGGGATCCGGACGCTGAGCCACAGCCCGGAGCTGGATCGTCCGCGCGGCCTGTTCTGCGCGATCGGCAACTGTTCTTCCTGCCGGATGACCGTAGACGGCGAGCCTAACGTCCGCATCTGCGTCACTAAAGTGCGGGAAGGCATGACCGTGGAAGAACAGAGCGGAAAGGGGGTCGTCAAACCATGATCCGGGATATCGATCTTATGATCGTCGGCGGAGGCCCCGCGGGACTCATGGCCGCCCTGGCCGCGGCCGAAGCGGCGCCGGAAGGCGCAAAGATCCTGCTCTGTGAGCGGGACGAAGCCCTGGGCGGTCAGCTGGTCAAACAGACCCACAAATTCTTTGGTTCAGAAAAACAGCATGCGGGTGAAAGAGGCATCTTCATCGGCCGCGGACTCTCCGATGCTGTACACGCTGAAGCGAAGATCGAAGTCATGACCGACGCGACGGTGCTGGGCTTGTACGAGGATGGCATCGTGACCGTCCTCAACGATGACAAACACCTGAAATTCCGGCCGCGGAAGCTCATCGTGGCGACCGGTGCTTCTGAGAAATTCCTGGCTTTCCCGGGCAATGATCTGCCGGGCATCTACGGAGCCGGCGCGGTCCAGACCTTGATGAACGTCTCCGGCGTGAAACCCGCGGAACGTGTCGTGATGGTCGGTGCCGGCAACATCGGGCTGATCGTCTCTTACCAGCTGCTGCAGGCCGGGGTGGACGTCGCCTGTGTGGTCGAAGCAGCGCCGAAGATCGGCGGTTATCTGGTGCACGCGTCCAAACTCGCGCGCTCCGGTGTGCCGATCCGCACCGGCTGGACCGTCAAGGAAGCCTTTGGCGATCAGGAGTTGGAAGGTGTGGTCCTGATCCGGCTCGATGAAAACTTCCAGCCCATCGAAGGTACGGAAGAAACGGTCTATTGCGACACCCTATGTCTGGCTGTAGGCTTAAGCCCGCTGGCGGAGCTGCTGTATCAGGCCGACTGTGCGATGACCTATGTACGCGAGCTTTCCGGAGCGGTGCCGGTCGTGGATGAAGACCTGATGACCTCCGTCTCCGGTATCTACGTCTGCGGCGACGTCTCCGGCATCGAGGAAGCTTCTTCCGCCATGGTGGAAGGTCGGCTGGCGGGCTTCGCCGCCGCAAAAGCCCTCGGCTGGAACGCTGATCTGGCGCAGGCCGAGATCGAAAAAGCCCGCGAAGAATTGAACGAACTGCGCTCCGGCCCTACCGGCGCCAGGATCCGCGCGGGTATTGCGAAAGTACAGGAAAGGAGGGAAGGATCATGCTGAGTCAGAACGGTATACCAACGGCAGAAGACCTGCAGCAGGTCATGCCCTCTGAAGAACGGCTGAACAAGGGGCCGGTGGCCATCGCGGAGTGCTTCCAATGCATCCCCTGCAACCCCTGCTCCACCGCATGTCCGGTACATGCGATCACCGTCCAGCCGGACATCAATCAGACGCCGGTCATCGACTGGGACCGCTGCATCGGCTGCCGCCAATGCGTCGCGGCCTGTCCGGGCCTTGCCATCTTCGTGGTGGATATGGCCTATCGTCCGGACATGGCAACGGTCACGATCCCCTTCGAATTCCTGCCGGTGCCCGAAAAGGGCATGAAGGCACAGGGATTGTCCCGTGCCGGCGCACCGCTGGGCTGGTTTGAGGTGGTCGAAGCAAGACAAGCCCGCGGCAACAACCTGACGTGGCTGGTCACGCTGGCCGTACCGAAGGATCTGGCTATGGAAGTCAGAAATATCAAGGCAGGAGGATACCGCAATGAGTAAACAAGAGACCCTCCTCTGCCGCTGTGAGGACATCACGCGCGAGCAGATCCGCGCCTGCATCGCCGAAGGCTACCAGACCATCGACGAGATCAAACGCATCACCCGGGCGGGCATGGGGCCCTGCCAGGGCCGCACCTGCCGCATGCTGATCGCGCAGGAGATCTCCGCCTGCCTCAACATCCCCATCGAAGAAGTATTGATGCCGGCGTTCCGTCCGCCGGTGAAACCTCTGTCCATGGGCATCCTGGCGGACGCCTATGAGGAAAAGGAGGCGGAACAGTGAAAAAAGGATATGATATCGTCATCATCGGCGGCGGCATCATCGGCTGCTCCATCGCCTTCGAACTGTCGAAGCGAGGCGTAAAAGACATTCTGCTGGTCGAGAAGCGTTTCCTGACCGCCGGAGCCACAGGCCGCTGCGGCGCCGGGATCCGTCAGCAGTGGGGTGCGGAACTCAATGCCAGCATCGCGCTGGAAAGCACCCACATCCTGGAGCATCTGGAAGAATATACGGGCTACGATCACAGCATCGAACTGCATCAGGGCGGTTATCTTTTGGTGGCCTATACCGATAAAGAATGGGCGCAGTTCCAGAAGAATCTGGAAGTCCAGCATAAGCTCGGCATCGAGTCCGTCGGACTTACGCCCAGGGAATGCCTGGACATCGTGCCTTATCTGAATCTGGACGGGGTCGTCGGCGGCACCTTCTGCCAGAAGGACGGCCACGCCAACCCCTTCCACAGCACCCAGGCCTACGCGAAAGGCGCCATGCGCCAGGGTGTCGACATCGAGACCTTCTGTGAGGTCACGGGGTTCCGCACCTCCAACAGGGCTATTACGGCTGTTGAGACCACCAAGGGCATCGTGGAGACCAAGATGGTCATCAACTGCGCCAACACCCGCGCGCCGGAGCTGGCCGCCATGGTCGGCGACGACATCCCCGTCTATTCCGAACGGCACCAGGCGCTGGTCACGGAGCCGGTGGAGCCCCTCATCGACTGCATGGTCATGAGCTTCTCCCGTTCCTATTATGTCCAGCAGACGCCCCACGGCAGCTTCGTCATGGGCATCGGCCCGAAGGAAGAGCCGTCGCATAATTTCCACTCCAGCTGGCAATTCCTGGAGCAGAACTGTGCGATCATGTGCGAAGCACTCCCGATCCTGCGCAAGCTCAATGTCGTGCGTCAGTGGGCAGGTCAGTATGATATGAGCCCCGACCGCCACCCGGTCATCGATGAGGCGGACACCTGCAAGAACTTCTACTCGGTCTGCGGTTTCTCCGGCCACGGATTCATGGTCGCACCGCGCATCGCCATCCTGATGGCCAACTATCTGACCGGTCAGAAGGACTCCATCGACATCACCAAATCAGCAAAAAAAGATTTGCGACCGGGGATATCCTTGTCGAACCTTCTGTTGTATAATTGTATATAAAGTGTACCGCAAAACACAAGAAAGGACTTCCTGCCATGAGCGAAAAGAAAGGTTTCACGGAACTGACCCCGGACCTGTTGGAGCTTGTCTCCGGCGGTGTTATGACCGATACTGCTGAAAACGTTCTGCACTCATTGATCGTTGCCCTGAAGAAGGATACCGCGGCAACGCACACAGCTGATGAAGCTACCACGTTCGTGATCGAACACCTGATGGACAACAAACTCCTTGCCGGTGTCACCACGGATGACGTCAAAGAATACTTTGCAACCAACTGGGAACTTGTACAGGCAGAGGAGTGAGGGATAAACTATGAGACCATTTACCGGTTATCAGCATGGCATCAATCTGGGCGGCTGGCTGTCCCAGTGCGACCACACTATGGAACGTTACGAGACTTTCATCACGGAGCCGGACATCGCCCGGATCCAAAGCTGGGGTCTGGACCACATCCGCGTACCGGTCGACTATGACCTGGTCGAGGATGCGGAAGGCAATTATAAAGAAGAAGGGTTCGGCTACATCCAGCGCGCGATCGACTGGGCCGGCAAGTACGGTCTGAACATGATCCTGGATCTGCACAAGACCTTCGGCTACAGTTTCGATACCGGCGAGAATGAGAGCGGCTTCTTCGACAACGAGAAGTATCAGGAGCGGTTCTACCGCCTGTGGGAGCAGTTCGCGGCACGGTTCGGTAAGTACAACGACCGTCTCTGCTTCGAGCTCCTCAACGAGATCACCGATCCCGCATATTGCGAACGCTGGAACCATATCTCCACGACCTGCATCAAACGGATCCGCGCTCTGGCGCCGGATACCAAGATCCTGATCGGCGGGTACAATTACAACAGTATCATGGCCTTGAAGGACCTGGCACTGCCCTACGATGATAAGATCGTCTACAATTTCCACTGCTATGAACCCACGGTCTTCACCCACCAGGGTGCCCACTGGGTGGCCGGCATGGACCTTGACTTCCGCATGCCCTTCGCTTCCACCTACGCGGCATATGAAAAGGCCATCGCAGAGCAGATCGAGATCTATGCATCCAGCATGTCCCAGTATGATCCGGACGAAGTCATGAGCACGAAATTCTTCAAGGACCTGATGGCGGAAGCCGCCCGGGTGGCCGAAGAACGCTATGTCCCCCTGTATTGCGGCGAATACGGGGTGATCGGCAACGCCGACGACAGATCCGCAGCGGCATGGCTCGGGGATATCGGCTCCCTGCTCTCCTCGAACGGCATCGGCCGCGCGGTATGGAGCTACAGGGGCTTCTCCTGCATAACGTCGGAAGACGGCAAGAGCTGGAATCAGGACATGGTCGACGCGATAGCGAAAAGATGACCGGTC
>JAFVHC010000389.1 GCA_017474705.1 Bacillota bacterium | reverse complement strand
GCTGTAGCCCTTCGGCACGATCATCTGACCGCCGGGATGCTGTCCCGTCGTACGCTTGACACCGGTGCATCCTGCCACCAGGCGGTTGATCTCCGCGGAATTGACCGTCAGATGGTGGTCCGTCATATATTTCTTGACATAGCCGTAGGCCGTCTTCTCCGCCAGCGTCCCCATCGTTCCTGCGCGGAAGACCTGTCCTTTTCCAAACAGTTCTTCCGTATATGCCCAGGCGTGGGGCTGATATTCACCGGAGAAGTTCAGGTCGATATCCGGCTCCTTGTCTCCATCGAAGCCAAGGAAGGTCTCGAAGGGGATCTCCTGCCCCTGCTTGACGAGCATCTCCCCGCACACCGGGCAGACTTTATCAGGCAAATCGAATCCGGACAAGCCGGCAGCCGCACGGATCTCCGGAGAGTCGAATTCATTATACTGACACTTTTTGCAGTAATAGTGCGGCGGCAGCGGGTTGACTTCTGTGATGCCGGCCATCGTTGCCGCGAAGGAAGAGCCGACGGATCCTCGGGAACCGACCAGATATCCATCAGCGTTGGACTTCCAGACCAAGCGCTGGGCGAAGATGTAAAGACTTGCGAAACCATTCTTGATGATGGACGTAAGTTCACGGTCCAGGCGGTCCTCCACCACCTTGGGCAGCGGATCACCGTACATGCTCTTCGCTTTTTTATAGGAGATCTCCTGCAGTTCCTCGATCGCGTTGGGGATCTCCGGCGTGTAGGTACCGTCCGGGATCGGTTTGACCCAGTCGATGCTGTCCGCGATCTTTCTCGGTGTTTCGATGACGACCTCTCGGGCCTTCTCCGGGCCGAGATAACTGAATTCTTCCAGCATTTCTTCCGTGGTGCGGAAGTACAGCGGTGCCTGCTGGTCCGCGTCCTCAAAGCCCTTGCCGAACATAAGGATGCGGCGGTAGACTTCATCTTCCGGTTCCAGGAAATGAACATCACAGGTCGCCGCTACAGGTTTGCCGTACTGCTCACCCAAAGCTACGATGCGGCGGTTGAGGTCTCTGAGGCCTTCCTCATCCGGTACAGTGCCTTCCCGTACCAGGAACGCGTTGTTGCCGATGGGCTGGATCTCCAGGTAATCGTAGAAATTGACCAGCCGCTCGATGACTTCCGGAGATTCCTGCTCCAGGACCGCCCGGAAAAGTTCGCCCGCTTCACAGGCGGAACCGATCAGCAGACCTTCCCTAAGGCGCAGGAATTCGCTCTTGGGGATGCGCGGCTGACGGTAATAGTAGTTCAGATGGGACAACGATATAAGCTCGTACAGATTGCGCATGCCGGCCTGATTCTGCACCAGGATGACCGCATGATGAGAACGAAGCCTCTTGATGTCCGTATGATCGTGGATATAGGCATTGATGCCGTCCAGACGGGTCAGCCCCTGCTCTTTCAGCTCTGTGATCATGCGCAGGAAGATCTCCGCTGTCGCCTCCGCATCATCGACCGCACGGTGGTGGTGTTCCAGCGAAACTTCCAGATGCTTGGCAACGGAATCCAGCGTATAGCGGCGCAGGGTGTACATGCCGCGCGCCAGGACCAGTGTATCCATGATGGTATTCGGCACGGAGCCAAACCCTATACGCTCCGCCCAGATCTTCACAAAACCGGTGTCGAACATCGCATTATGCGCGACCAGGACCGAGTCTCCCGCCCATGCAAGGAAACCACGCAGGACGACCTCCACCGGGTCCGCATCCTGCACGTCCGCATCCGTGATGGATGTAAGCTCCGTGATCTGCTGCGGGATCGGGATCCCGGGATTTATGAACCGGCTGAACCGGTCGGTGATCAGACCGTTCTCGACCCGCACCGCGCCGATCTCAATGATATGATCGGTCTCTTTGTGGATGCCCGTGGTCTCGATATCAAAAACCGTGAAAGTATCAGAAAAGTCCTGTCCCTGCCCATCGACGACCGCTTCCATCAGGTCATCGACCAGGTAGGCTTCCACGCCGTACAGCACCTTGATCTTATCGCCGGCGGCCGTCATCGCATCCGGGAACCCCTGCACGACACCATGGTCCGTGATGGCAACAGCCGGATGGCCCCAGGCGATGGCCTGCTTGACCAAAGCCGTCGGAGAATCCACCGCATCCATTTCACTGATCTGTGTATGGGCATGCAGTTCGACGCGCTTCTCTTCTGCATGATCCTCCCGCAGCACGCGGATCTGCCCGTTCTCCGGCAAAGCCGCGGTCGCGGTGAGCATCTTCTCGTGGGCGAACTCATCCTCCTGGATCTCGCCCTGTACACGCAGCTGCTTTCCTTTTTTGAAGCAGCCTTTCTTTGCTTTATAAGTGTCCGCGTCCAGCATCATCTTGACCGGGATCGAACCGGTATAATCGGTCAGATCGACCCGCATCATGACGGCGCCGGAACGCAGTTCTTTCTCTTCAGACGTTATGACGTCCCCGTGGATGATCACGGTACCGGAGGTATTCTCGATGTTCCTTATAGGCCGCACCGCTCCGCTGAAAGGCGTACCGATGATCATCTGTTCCGCCGCTTCCTTGACGGCGGGATCCACAGCAAGTTCCTCCGAGCAGATAGTGATGTGATTGGCCATCAGGACCCAGTCATGCAGGAAAGAATCCTCCTTGACCGTGCCCTTGACCGCAATGGTCTGTCCGCTTTTCAGCCGTGATTCTATGGTCTTCTGGAACACATCCTGCGCGATGAACGCTTTGACGGTGACAGAACGTTCATAGTCGGTCAGGATCATCGTCAATATGATCTTGCCGCCTTTGATCTCATGGGTGGACGTGGAGCGCAGGATGCCCCGCAGGATGACGCCCTTCGCCTCGTGATCGCAGAAGCTTAAGTGCTTTTCCGGTCCCTGGATCGGTTTGCCAAGAAGCACCTGATCGGTGCCCGT
Organism: Bacillota bacterium; assembly: GCA_017474705.1. Classification (GTDB taxonomy): domain Bacteria; phylum Bacillota; class Clostridia; order Lachnospirales; family Bianqueaceae; genus RUG159. Next base: position 2,306 of record JAFVHC010000389.1, on the reverse strand, counting down.
CTCCACCGGATCCTCCCATGGCAGATCGACTTCCTCGTCCTGTTCGGTCTCCACTTCATCCTTCTGCACCTGCATCATACCGCGGCGGATCATGGACGCCTCTTTATCCACGGCTTTTTCAGCAGCTGCTGCCCGTTCTTCCTGCGTCAGCGCACAGGAAATGAACCGCACGGCCATATGCCGCCCGGTTTCTTCCTCGATCTGCTGTTCCAGCAGCTGTTCTGCCTTTTTTTCTTTGATCAGAGATTCCGCCGACTCCGGGATCCGGATGCGGATCACGTCTTCATCCCGTTCCCAGGTACTATCCTCAAGGAATCGGCCGAGGATCGGAGATTCTTCAGAAATGTGTTCCTGGATATGACTGCGGTATTCCTCGAACCCTTCTTCCAGGTCCACGGTGGGATAGTGGATATGGATATCGATGTGCATCCGCTGCCGGAGATAGGCATCCAGGCTTTCACGGATATCCTCCTCCAACGCCGGGGGCATCAGCTGCCGTACGGACATGTGTACGGATACCGTCATCTGCTCCTTGGAGATCGTCACACGGTCGACCGTGGCTCCGTCCAGGAGTTCCTCGCAGTCCCGGCCGTCAAACGCGCCGGGAAAAACATCAAAGAGTGTCCGCTGCACTCCCTCCATCAATGCCTCCTATTATTCACTTTCCTGCCGGATCAGATCCAGCAGCGCATCCAACAACTGATCTTCAGGTACTTTTCTGAGGATCTTGCCCTTTTTGAACAACAATCCTTCGCCTTCTCCTCCGGCGATGCCGTAATCCGCTTCCCTGGCTTCTCCCGGGCCATTGACCACGCAGCCCATGACCGCGACTTTCATCGGCCGGTCGATCCCTTTCAGTGCTTCTTCCACACGAGCTGCCAGACCGATCAGATCGATCTTCGTACGGCCGCAAGTGGGGCAGGAGATGAGCTCGACACCGAATCGGCGCTCTCCCGAGAACGTCAGGATCTTCTGTGCGGCATAGATCTCCTCCACAGGATCGCCGGTCAAAGAGACGCGCATCGTATCGCCCAGGCGGGCATACAACAGGATGCCCAGTCCCATGGCCGATTTGATCGTACCATCACGCACCGTTCCCGCCTCAGTGATCCCGATATGCAGAGGATAATCCCGCTGCTCTGCGAAAAGGCGGTGCGCGTCCGCGCACAGCCGGATGTTCGAAGCTTTCATGGATACGACGAGCTGATCATAATCCAGATCCTCGATCAGGCGGACACTGCGCAAGGCGCTTTCCGCCAGTGCTTCCGCCGTTGGGCCGCCATATCGTTCCAGCAGCTCCTTTTCCAAAGAACCGGCATTCACGCCGACCCGGATGGGGATCTGCCGCTCCTTCGCCGTTTCCACGACTTTCCGGACCCGCTCCAGGGAGCCGATATTGCCCGGATTGATGCGGATCTTATCCGCGCCGTTCTCCATGGCCGCGATGGCCATACGATGATCAAAATGGATGTCCGCGACCAGCGGGATATGGATCTGACGGCGGATCTCACGGATGGCCTCTGCGGAAGCCAGATCCGGGACTGTCGAACGCACGATCTCGCAGCCGGCATCTTCCAGCCGGAGAATCTGTTCTACCGTTGCCCTGACGTCAGCCGTCGGTGTATTGGTCATGGACTGGATACGGATGGGAGCGCCGCCGCCAAGACTGACTCCGCCTACATAGATACGCCTTGTATCTTCATGTGTGAACATATATGCCGTCCTTTACAGTAGATTATGGATGTCGTTGATCGCGATCAGGACCATCAGTCCCATCAGTAACAGAAAACCGATCGCGTAGATCGCGTTCTCGACCTTGGGATCCATCTTTTTGCCGCGGATCTTTTCGATGAGCAGGAAGACCAGGCGGCTGCCGTCCAGTGCCGGGATCGGGAACAGGTTCAAAACCCCCAGGTTCACTGACAGCAGGATGACCAGACTGCCCACGTTGCTGAGCGCAGCAAGGACGCTTTCCTGGATGCCTTCACGGTAGCTCTGTCCGATGACCGATACGATGCCGATCGGTCCGGACACTTCACGCATGGCGACCTGTCCGGTGATGAGCTGCACGAAGCTGCGCACCACCAGTTCCACGTCAAAACACAGATTCCAGAAGCTTTGGGAGATGACCTGTCCGATGTGCGGATGCGTATTGGCTCCGACAGCAAATCCCAGGCGATAACGGCCTTCTGCCTCATCCAGTTTCGGCTTGATCAGGACTTCCTTTGTCTCGCCGGATGCGGAACGGACCGTCAGCCGCACCTCGTCTCCGGTATTCAACGACATGACGTAGCTGAATTTCGTAT
>JAFVHC010000388.1 GCA_017474705.1 Bacillota bacterium | reverse complement strand
GTTTCATAGGTAAAAGTACGTCCTGGTCGGTCGATCTCCATGCGGGATACATCGAAATAAGGATGATCCTGTATGGCAAGTTCCGTCATCCGGAACCGATCTTCACCCGAAAGGATCTGATGATCCTGCTTATGGGGCGGTTCTCCCGCGGGAATAAAAAGAATGCGATCCATGCCTGCATCTGAACGGACGATCTCCGCGACCAGCAGATGCCCCATGTGGATCGGATCGAATGTGCCCCCCATGACGGCGATCTTCTGCTTCATGATCTTGCTCACTTCTTCTTACTTGCTTTGGGCAGTTCGATCTGCGGCTTTTCCGCACGTCGATATAAAGAGAACTTACGTCCGATCACCTGTACCGGTTCGGCATGTGTACGTGCAGCGACAAGATCGCACAGAGCGTACGCATCGCCCTCCAGTTCTTCGCAGTTCTGCAAGACATTGATCTTGACCAGTTCTCTTTTTTCCAGCGCCTGATCGATCGCACTGATCAATTCCGGTGTGACACCGCCCTTTCCGATCTGGAAGATCGGGTCCATGACAGCGCTCAGCGAACGCAGATAGGCACGTTGTTTCGATGTGATCATACAAGTATACCTCTTTACTGATTATTGCATGTATTCAAATTGGATATCGCCAACGATGACGGTATCGCCCTCTTCGATGCCCATTTCTTTAAGACGGTCGATCACGCCGCGGTCCTTGAGGAACTTCTGGAAAAAGTCAAAGCCTTTTTCAGACTCCAGATTCGTATACCCAAGCATTTTATCGATCGGATCACCATAAATGATGTAATCCCCGTCTTCATCGATCTCGATGGCGATAGCATCATCCTCACCCTCACGGGTACTGTGTTCCTCAACAAAATACTCTTTTTCGAACACGACCGGGCTGCTTTCATGCATCGCGTCACGCAGAGCAACTACATGATCCAACAATGCGCGAACGCCCTTTCCTGTCGCCGCGGAAATAGGAAACATGGGAATATCGTTCTCTTCACAATACGCACGGACTTCTTCCAGGAAGATCTCCGCATCCGGGAGATCGATCTTATTGGCACCGATGACCTGCGGCAAAGCCGCGAGTTCCGCACTGTACCTGGCCAGTTCTTCATTGATATGGATGATATCTTCGACTGGATCACGGCCGTCCACACCGGCAGTATCTACCAGATGGATCAATACGCGTGTGCGTTCCAGATGCTTCAGGAACTCATGACCTAAGCCGACGCCTTCCGCCGCACCATCGATCAGACCGGGAATATCAGCGATGACCAAAGTCTTCCCATAAGGAAGCTCCACCACGCCCAGCTGCGGTATCAATGTAGTGAACGGGTAATCAGCGATCTTGGGACGCGCATTGGATACGGCTGAAAGAAAAGTAGATTTACCGGCATTCGGATATCCGAGAAGGCCCACGTCCGCCAGCACCTTCAGTTCCAGTTTGACTGTAAGCCCTTTTCCTTCCTGTCCCGGCTGAGCGTATTTCGGGATCTGCATGGTAGGTGTCGCGTAATGCTGATTGCCCTTGCCGCCCTTTCCGCCGATCAGGATGGTCTTGCGCATACCTTCTTCAGCCATATCTTCAACGATAAGTCCTGTTTCGGCTTCACGGATGACTGTACCGACGGGAACCTTTATGATCAGATCTTCGCCCTTCTGACCAAAACGCTTTTTGCTGCTGCCGTCCTGGCCATTTTGCGCGATATATTTGCGTTTTCCGCGGAAATCGTATAACGTGTTCATACCGGCATCGGTCACGAAGATCACGTCGCCGCCTTTTCCGCCGTCTCCCCCGTCAGGGCCGCCATTGGGTATATATTTCTCTCTGCGAAAAGAAACGCACCCATTGCCTCCTTTTCCGGAAGCGATATAAATGGTAACTTCATCAACAAACATATTCTATCACACCTTTTTAAGATAAAAAACAGGTTTCAAATAAATGATTTATTTGAAACCTGTCCAGAGATTCGACAGCAAAACAGATCAAACTGCTTCTTCAACAGGATATACAGAAACCTGCTTCTTGTCGCGGCCCTTGCGCTCAAATTTGACGCGTCCGTCGATCAGAGCAAAGAGCGTATCGTCCTTTCCGATTCCTACATTGTTACCGGGATGGATACGGGTTCCTCTCTGACGATACAGAATATTGCCGGCCTTTACGACCTGGCCATCAGCACGCTTCGCGCCGAGACGCTTGGACTCGGAATCACGGCCGTTCTTGGTGGAACCAACACCCTTTTTATGAGCAAAAAACTGAAGGTTCATCTTTAACATGACCATTTTCCTCCTTACTGAGTCGAATAAACAATATT
>JAFVHC010000387.1 GCA_017474705.1 Bacillota bacterium | reverse complement strand
TTGGCTTCGATCTGGCGGATGCGTTCACGAGTAACATTGAACTCCTTACCGACTTCTTCCAAGGTGCGGGAGCGGCCGCCATCAAGGCCGAAACGAAGGCGCAGCACCTTCTGCTCACGATCGGTCAGCGTATCGAGGACTTCCAGCAGCTGCTCTTTCAGCAGTGTGTAGGCGGCCGCATCTGCCGGGATCATCATTTCCTTGTCCTCGATGAAATCACCAAGATGGCTGTCTTCCTCTTCACCGATCGGTGTTTCCAGGGATACAGGCTCCTGCGCGATCTTCATGATCTCACGCACTTTGCTTACCGGCATCTCCAGTTCTTCGGCGATCTCGTCCGGAGAAGGATCACGGCCCAGTTCCTGCAGCAGCTGACGGGATACGCGGATCAGTTTGTTGATGGTCTCGACCATATGTACGGGGATCCTGATGGTACGGGCCTGATCCGCGATCGCGCGGGTGATGGCCTGACGGATCCACCATGTGGCATAGGTACTGAACTTATAGCCCTTCCGGTAGTCGAACTTTTCGACCGCCTTGATCAATCCAAGATTGCCCTCCTGGATCAGATCCAGGAACAGCATGCCGCGGCCGACGTAGCGCTTGGCGATGCTGACGACCAGGCGCAGATTGGCTTCTGCCAGCCGTTTTTTAGCCTCTTCGTCACCGTTTTCCATACGGCGCGCCAGTTCGATCTCTTCATCAGCGGTCAGCAGAGGCACTTTTCCGATCTCTTTGAGGTACATGCGTACAGGATCATCGATACTGATGCCGTCCGGCAGGGAGATATCGATCTTCTCCTCCTCGGTCTGGTCTTCGGTGAAACCGATGACGTCGATGTTCTGGTTCTCCAGATACTCGTAGACCGACTCCATCTGCTCGGCAGTCAGATTCATGTCCTGATAGACTTCGGCGATCTCAGAGTGCTCAAGCACGTTCTTTTTCTTCTTCGCCATCTCGACAAGGATCTTCAGTTTCTCTCTGTACTTCTGCATGTCGATCGTCTGTGTCATAATAAGGTGCCTCCTTCCGGTCGCAATCGGATACGCAGCGTATCCAGCGACTTTCGTTCATATATGATGTCCTGCATGGTGCGCAGGTCTTCAGAAGTTGCATTTTCTTCGGCGGTGAGCCGGTTCAGTTTTTCCTCCAAGGCTTTGCGCTTCACAGTGCGCACGGTCTCAGTGAGGAGTTTTTCCAGATCATCCTGTGTTTCCGGCAGCCGCATCTGCACCAGGCGCGCGATCTTCTCCTGATCCTCAGGCTGATCGGCGAGGCTGATCAGATCCGCTTTCTGTACGATGGAACCTTGCTCCTGATGACGGAACAGGCTTTCGGCCACCTGTGCATACAGGTCCTCCGCACCATCCGGTCCTTTCAGATCTTCCAGGCTGATATGCCGTTTCAGAAGAGGGATCAGATCCTGCCGATGCATCATGACGCCCAGCAGCTGCATGCGCGCATCCGTCCGCGGTCCTTGTTCTTCGGTACGTGGCCGGTTCTGACGACGATCCAGCAGGCCTGTGGTCCGGCGTATCTCCTCGACCTTTTTCGCCAGCAGTGTCGGATCGACTTTGAGCTTTTCAGCCGTATCCTGTATATGGATCTGACGTTCCAGATCGCTCTCGATCCCAGCCAGCCGTTCGGCCATGCCATTGACAGTAAGCACGCGTCCATCAACTGTTCCAGTGTTGTTTTCCTCTTCGAGGACCAGCATCTCGAAGTCGATGGGATTC
>JAFVHC010000386.1 GCA_017474705.1 Bacillota bacterium | reverse complement strand
TAATACAGGAACCCGGTCAGATATACACTGTCATAGGTGCGGCTGAAACCCGTTGTCTCGATATCCATGAAGAAGACCTTTTCCGGATCAGCCAGACGTGTGATATGCTCCAGCCATTCGGCCTTCTCTTCAGCCATCAGAACGACTGGTCTTTTGATGATCTTCATGTCTCCTCCTTCTCCAGAAAGCAACTGAGCTTTATAATGTGCATACAAAGTTATTATAACATAACTACGCCGTATCCGCAATAAAAAAGGAGCTGTCCGATGGAACAACTCCTCATAATCCGAATCGCATCATTTCTTTATGAAAACATAGTCCTGTCCGTCTTCTTTGAACTGAAGTTCGTTTCCTTTGCGGGTGAATACGGTAGGCTCGTCACCATATGTGACAGTGACCTTATCACCCTCCTCTTTCCAGGTACCAGTCTCATCCTCTTCTCCGGCCATTTTCAAGACCGCTGTACCATCCTCTTTCAGTTCAACGACCATGAACTCATCGATCGATTCCATACCGAACATGGCGAGAAGGTCATCCAAAGTCGTACCATCCCCGTACTGTTCCAACATTTCGGTGAAAGCTTCTTCGACGGTCTGGCCACCGATCGTTTTAACGATATAGGTGCCGGCGGCACTGGAGCTTTTGCTGCAGCCGACGAGCGCTAAAACCATAAGAAGGACGGCTAACATAACCGCAGTAAATCGTTTCATTGATCAATCTCCTTTTCCTGGATATCGGAACTTCTGCTCAGCAAAGTTCTTTGTTATAGCATAATACCATACGGCAAGCGGAAAATCAACACAAAAGAAGTGCCTCTCATCATTTGATGAGAAGCACATGGATCGTATTCTTCATTGGTCAAGGATCTGTGAAAACAGTACCTGATACCGTTTGGGACAGACGCTGCGCAGATCCTTGAGCGCTTCGACCGCTGTCTTTTTTTCGCGGAACAGCGCGTATACCGTTGGACCGCTGCCGCTCATCATGACGCCTTGCGCACCATGGCTCTTCAAACGTTCTTTCAGCCAGATGAGGATCGGGAATTTTTCCAACGCCGCAGGTTCCAGCAGATTGACCATTTCCCGGCCGACCGCACCCAGATCTCCGGAGACGATCGCCTGCTCCATGGCCGGTTCGTCCGGCCGACGGGTGATGACCTGCTTGTCGAACATCTGGTATGACCAGGGCGTCGAGATGCCAAAAGGCGGTTTGACCAACACCACATAAGCGAAAGGCATAGGCGCTTTCAACCTTTGAATGATCTCTCCGCGGCCGCGGGCAAAGCAGGTGCCTCCGACGATACAGAACGGCACGTCGGATCCCAGTTCCTGTCCGATCTGCATCATCTGACTGTTCTTCAGTCCCAGCCCATACAGACGGTTCATTCCTTTGATCACGGCCGCCGTATCGGCACTGCCGCCGGCCAGGCCGGCAGCGATTGGGATGCGCTTCTCCATATGGATGTGCAGTCCGCCGGTCAAGCCGAACCGTTCCCGCATAAGAAGAGCTGCACGATAGGCAATATTGCGGTCATCCGCGCCCAGGAACGGAATGTTGCAGTCCATGGTGACCTCGCTGCCATCCGTGATCGTCAGCCAGACGTCGTCCCAGAGGCGGATGGTCTGCATGATCATACTGACCTCATGGAAACCATCATCACGCCTCGGTCCCACATCCAACGTCAGGTTGATCTTGGCATAACCGCGGCTGTACTCTCTTTTTTCCTGAAAGTGTCCCATGATAAAACCGTGTTTCATTCACCTGTGTTTTCGTCGGAACCTTCCTCAGGCGTACTGGGATCCGGCTCGTCCGGGATGCTTTCGCTGCTGGACTCCGATTCACTGGAAGATTCCGGTTCGCTGCTGGATTCCGATTCACTGGAGGACTCTGATTCGCTGCTGGATTCCTCACTGGAGGATTCTTCGCTGGAGGATTCCGACTCGCTGCTGGATTCCGATTCACTGGAAGACTCCGGCTCGCTGCTGGAGGATTCCTCTTCGCTGCTTTCCTCGCTTTCTTCCTTGTAGAATTCGGAGAAGTAAACGACCTGTTCCAGCGTGCCGCCGGTGACAGTGACTTTCATGGTCACATCATAATAACCCGAGGTGACCAACGTGATCCTGTAGGTGCCCGGATACAGGGAGACGCGCAGCGGCGCCGTTCCGTAATAGGAACCATCGATATATACGGCGGAACCGGAAACCGCGGACGTAATGGAGACCGACGTCGTACTGTTGACCATCTGGATCAACACACGCTGGTACGGCTGACCCACCGTGATGGTCTTGGTATAGTCGGTATAACCGGATGCGGTCGCGATCAGTTCATGCTCACCATAAGTCAGTTCGATGGTTTCGCCGGCTACATAGGAATCCCCGTCGATGGTGATGCTTGCAGACTCCGGCTCCGTGACCAGTTTGACGGAACCTGTTCGTTCGGAAGAAGCCGGCAGGTTCAATGTACGGATCTCTCCACCAACGATGAATATCTTGGCGGTATACAGCGTTGAACCGTTTTTCGTGATCGTCACTGTATTCAGGCCTTCCAGAACGTCGATGGGACCCATAACGGAAGTCACGTCCTGAGATGCGCTTTTCGCGCCGGTCGCGGACGTTACGGTCAGCAGACCGCCAACATAACCGCTGGTATTGTTCAGCTTCAGCTGTCCTGTATTATATGTGACGTAGATCGTATAAATATGGCCATCCAGGATCTTGGCAGTAAATACCTGCTGTGCGGTCAGGTTCCGGATATCATAATCTTCTCCCTGATACAGGCAGACCAGATGATCATCGATGGAATATGCCACGCCGGAGACCGTCAGGACATCGCCGTTGATCACCGCGCCATAAGCATTTGTAAGCTCGGAAACCTTTCCAGTCAGCCGGAACAGGTCGATCTTGCCATTCGCAGCATTGAACTGGACGTCCACGACCTGGCCGCGGTGGAGATTACTGACGGCGATATCGGTCCCATATTGATCGGTGATCTTTTCCGCGCGGCTGAGATCGAATTCTGTATCGGATTCGGTCAGCGCCGAATAAACGACGACTTTGCCGTTCATTGCATCGATCTGCTCGATGACACCGATGACCTCCGCACCGTCATAGACCTCTTCCGGAGCGATCTCGCTGGCGGATTCGGCCGCACTCCTTTTCTTGTTGTTTTTCTGTGCGGTGCGCAGATGATTGAACACGGCGAAAACGATCAGACAAACGACGACCAATGTGCTCACCGCAATGATGGACAGATTACGGACCAGACGCTTCAGGCTCTTGCTGTAATCTACGGTCTCTTCGTCCTGTTCCGGAACTTCTTCCTCTTCGTCCGGTTCCGGTACGGAGGGCTCAGGCTCCGGTTCCTGCACGGGTGGTGTATAAACGGGAGTGTCCAATCTTTCCTCGATCTTTACCGTGGGTTCGGAAGGAAGCTCCGCCACTGGTTCCAAAGCCGTTTCCGGGGGCAGTTCTTCCGGCGCGGGTTCTTCCTCGAGGCCGGAAAACAGGTCCAGCGCGTTCTCTTCATCATCGATTTTATCATTACCGGGCAGGTTCGCTGCCCAATGCTCATTATCCATTATAGATAGCCTTTCTTAACAATATCGCTAATAGGGTATTATAACATATTCTGCCGTATTTTCAAACTCTTTTCAGTTTTGTAAAAAACGTCCGCTTTCCAGCAGTTTCTGTGCTACCTCCAACAGGAACTCCCGGCGGTTCAGAGACGGGTCTTCCAAGGTCTGTTCCAACAGGAGCTGCAGGACACGGCCGATCACAGGGCCCCGTTCGAACCCCAGATCGATCAGGTCCTGTCCGCTGACAGCCAGCTGCCTGAGACTGACCGGATCTCCGTTTCTCATCATTTCTTCGAACATGGCTCTGCTTTGCCGGATGATCTCCAGTTCAGCCGTACCATATTCGGGATTCTTGGCCTTGGCGTCCGCCTCCTGTACTTTGAGCAGGTCCAGATACAGATCCTGGCCGATCGACGCCGTGATGCGGCGGATAAAGCGATGGCTGAGGACCGGATGTGATTCATGGTAGCGGATCAGCGACAGGATCCGGAATTTGCTGTTATTATCAAATTTGAGCCGGTTCAGCACCCGTCCGGCAAGCACGACGCCCTCTTCCACATGTCCGACGAAATGATCTATGCCTCTCGTATCGACAGAGTGCGCAGAAGGCTTGCCGATATCATGCAGGAGCATGGTCCATCGCAGGACCGGATCTGCTTCGATACTGCAGACAGCGCGTACGGTATGCTCCGCGACCGTATACAGGTGATAGGGATGGTTCTGGGTGGTCCCGGCCATAGCATCCCATTCCGGGATGATATGGCGCATCAGCCCCGTCTCATGCACCTGGCGGATGACCTCCGGATGTTCCGAGATCAGTATCTTCGTCATTTCATCACGGATACGTTCCCAGCTGACGTGGCGGATCAGATCCTTGAGCAGACCGATGGCGCGGTACGTCACCGGATCGATGGAGAAGCCCAGTTGTGCAGAAAACCTGACCGCACGGAGCATCCGCAAAGCATCCTCCTGAAAACGGTCGGCGGCATTGCCGACACAGCGTATGACGCCCTGCTCCAGATCACGAAGGCCCTGGTACATATCGACAAGACCGGTCTCCGGATGATATGCCATGGCATTGATGGTGAAATCCCTCCGCAGCAGGTCTTCCTTAAGGCTGGATGAAAACGCGACCTGATCCGGCCGCCGATGATCGGAATAATTCCCATCCACACGGTACGTAGTGACTTCATAGCTCTCGCCGCCGCGCCGCACCGTGATCGTTCCATGCTTGATCCCCGTGTCAAAGGTATACGGAAAAAGAGCCTTGACATCCTCAGGGCGGGCTGATGTGGTGATATCCCAGTCCTTAGGCTCACGTCCCAGCAAGGAATCCCTGACGCAGCCGCCGACGATGTAGGCTTCGAATCCGGCCCGGTTCAGCGCGCGGATGATCTCATGAACTGCTTCCGGAAGGTTGATCGTTTTCATGTAGGCTCCTTTATTCTCATTCAGAGTCATTATACTATACGAACCGGCTTTTGACAATTATCGATTCTCCATCTTTTACATTGACTATCCAATTCTAAATATTATTTTTTGTTACACCGCCGTCGTTTGTTGCTTTTTAGACAAATATAATATATAATCTTAATAAATTCGCTTGAAACTGACGGTGGCACAAAAGAATGCGTTTTGCATCACGAGGTATCAAACCATGGATCATATCGATTCTGAGATCCTGCAGCTGCTGCAGGATAACGCACGCATCTCTTTATCAGAGATCAGCAGTCATGTCAATCTGTCGGTGTCCGCAGTCAGCGAACGGCTGAAGAAACTTGAGCAGTCAGAGTTGATCCTGCGCTACACGACGATCCTTAACCCTTTGTCCTTCGGAAAACACCTGGAAGTATTCGTACTACTGATGCTTGGCCCGAGTTTTGATCCTTCGGTCATGGAGAAATTCGTAGCACAGGAGCCGGATATTCTGGAGTATCATTGTTTTGCCGGCGGCAGCGACGCTCTTGTCAAGATCTATACGGAAGGAACATCCATGTTGAATCGCCTCATGGGGGATATGCGCAAACTGCCCGGCATCGACCGGGTGATCGTGCATATCGTCACAGCCTCTCCCAAGAATGATCCCTCCGTAAAACCAATTTCATAAGGAGATCGCTTTTATGCAGACATTATCCATCCAATCCCTGCTTCAAAACAACGCTTACCCTGGCCGCGGCATCATCATCGGCCGTACGCCGGACGGCACGCAGGCTGTATGCGCCTATTTCATCATGGGTCGCAGCGCCAACAGCCGCAATCGCATCTTCGTTGAAGACGGCGAAGGCATCCGCACCCAGGCTTTCGATCCTTCCAAACTCGTCGATCCCAGCCTGATCATCTACGCACCGGTCCGTGTCCTTGGCAACAAGACCATCGTCACCAACGGCGATCAGACCGATACCATCTATGAAATGATGGATCATCAAATGACGTTCGAGCAGGCATTGCGTACCCGATGCTTCGAACCCGACGCCCCTAACTACACACCGCGCATCTCCGGTATCATGCACATCGAGAACGGTCAGTACAATTATGCTCTGTCCATCCTGAAGTCCGACAACGGGGATCCGGAGGGCTGCGATCGTTTCACTTTCGCATTCAGCAACGCCAAGGCCGGCGAAGGACGCTTCCTGCACACCTACATGGGCGACGGGGATCCTCTGCCCAGCTTTGAAGGTGAACCGGAACGCATCGCGATCGAAGGCGACATCGATACGTTCACCGATCTTCTGTGGGAAAACCTCAACGAGGACAATAAAGTCTCTCTGTTCGTACGCTATATCGATATCGCGACAGGCAAATATGAATCCCGCATCGTCAATAAAAACAAATAAGCAAGGAGCTCACGTATGAAAGAATTCGAACTCAAGTATGGATGCAACCCCAATCAGAAACCTTCCCGCGTTTTCATGGAAGAAGGCGAACTGCCGATCAAGATCCTGAATGGACGTCCAGGCTATATCAATCTGCTGGATGCCTTCAACGGCTGGCAGCTGGTCTCTGAACTGAAGCGTGCCACCGGTCTTCCGGCCGCGACTTCTTTCAAGCATGTCTCCCCTGCCGGCGCCGCCGTTGGTCTGCCGTTGGACGATACCCTCCGCAAGATCTACTGGGTCGACGATCTGAAAGTCACCATGACGCCTCTGGCCTGTGCGTACGCCCGCGCTCGCGGTGCGGACCGCATGTCCTCCTTCGGTGACTTCATCTCTCTGTCGGATCCCTGCGATTACGCCACCGCGCGCATCATCAGCCGCGAAGTCTCCGATGGTATCATTGCACCCGGTTATGAGCCGAAGGCGCTGGAGCTTCTGAAGAAGAAAAAACAGGGCGGCTACTGTGTCATCGAGATCGATCCTGCCTACAAGCCCGCTCCGCTGGAGCGCAAGCAGGTCTTTGGCGTGACATTTGAACAGGGCCGTAACGAGCTGGTCATCAATGATGATTTCTTTGCCAACATCGTGACCGAGAACAAGGACCTTCCGGACAGTGCCAAGATGGATCTTGCGATCGCAATGATCACGCTGAAATATACCCAGTCCAACTCCGTATGCTATGCTGTCGGCGGACAGGCCATCGGTATCGGCGCCGGACAGCAGAGCCGCATCCACTGCACGCGTCTGGCGGGTCAGAAAGCGGACAACTGGTGGCTGCGTCAGAGCCCGCAGGTCATGGGACTGCAGTTCATCGACAAGATCGGCCGCGCGGACCGCGACAATGCCATCGACCTGTACATCGGCGACGATTACATGGACGTTCTGGCCGATGGTGTATGGGAGAAGACCTTCAAGGTCAAACCGGCTGTCTTCACCCGCGAAGAAAAGCGCGCATGGTTGGACAAGCTGCATGATGTGGCGCTTGGCTCCGATGCTTTCTTCCCCTTTGGCGACAATATCGAACGCGCTTTCAAGAGCGGCGTCAAGTACGTGGCAGAGCCCGGCGGCTCCGTCCGTGATGACAACGTGATCCAGTCCTGCAACGATCATGACATGGTCATGGCATTCACAGGCCTGCGGCTGTTCCATCATTAATATGAGAAAAAACACCCTCCGGAAAAACGCGGCAGTGGCCGCTGACCATTTCCGGAGGGTGTTTTTTCTTTGTTTGTCTGAGACAGAAAATTCTCTTAACTTTGGTTTTGCTTTAGGAAACTGTTTTGGAAATATAAGCAACTCCGATGCAAAAAGCTGTGCACGTGCACAGCTTTTTTGGTTTTTTCACAAACTTCAGATCAGATTCTTGATCGCTTCTTCGACCTCTACCATATCGGCGGTCGGCTCAAAGCGCGCGACGAAATTTCCTTCACGATCGATCAGGAATTTCGTGAAATTCCATTTTGATCTTGTTGTTGTTCTCGAAATCCGGATCCATCTTCGCCAGCATGCCGCTCATGAATTTGCCGGTCTCGGTGTCTCCAAATCCCTCGAATTTGCCTACTTCTTCCAGCCACCCGTACAGCGGAATGGTATCATCTCCATTGACATCGATCTTGGCGAACTGAGGGAAAGTGATGCCGAAACGGCCGGTGCAGAAAGTATGGATCTCTTCCTCGGTACCCGGTGCCTGTGCTCCGAACTGGTTGCATGGGAAATCCAGGATCTCGAGACCCTTTTCATGATAAGCATCATACAGTTCCTGCAGAGGCTGATACTGCGGAGTGAAACCGCACTGCGTCGCTGTATTGACGACGAGAACGACTTTGCCTTTACAGTCCGCAAGAGAAACATCGCTGCCATCCATGGCTTTGACTGTGAAATCATACAGGTTCATGTGCGCCTTCCTTATTTTGCATGATTATATTGTACTAAATATAATAATCCATCATGATTTACTTGTCAATTCTTTACTGATCCTCCCTGCGCAGACGGAGCAGCCGTTTCATAAGATCCGAACCTCCCCGGCCGAAATGATCCATCAGTTCCACGTATGCATCGTACAATACGTCATATCGTTTCGTCTGTGCCGGATCCGGTTGGATCGTCTGACGGGCCTGTCCCGCCAAAGCCCTGATGGCTTCATGCACGTTCGCATAGCCTGAGCCTTCTTTCCCTGCCGCTGAAGCCCCCAGGATGGCGGCACCAAGCGCACATGCCTGATCGCTTGCTGCCAGTTCGATCGGCCTTCCGAGCACGTCCGCATAGACTTGCACCAGGAACGGATTTTTGCGTGGGATGCCTCCGCCCAGCACGATGCGTCGGATCGGCACACCGGCATTCTCGTAACTGTCGATGATGGCCCGTGTTCCAAAGGCCGTCGCTTCGATCAGACACAGGTAGATATCCTCAGGACGGGTCTAGAGGTTCAGCCCCAGGATCAGGCCGCTGAGATCGAAATCCATGAGCGGAGAACGTACG
>JAFVHC010000385.1 GCA_017474705.1 Bacillota bacterium | reverse complement strand
TAGGATGATGCCGTTAGCCACCGGATCGCTGCCGGTCGTTGTCGTGTTGGTGCTGGTCAATGCAGAATCATAGATCAGGATCGTATTCAGACCTTCCATGCCGGCGATCTGGCTGCCGGACGCCGTACCGGTGGAGGAGAAGATTTCGATATCACCGGTGGAGTACAGGAGGGGGGAGCCTGAACCTGCTGTATGCAAGGTGCTGTTCGTCAAGGAGATCTGTCCGCCGCCGCGGTCGGTCGCCAGGGAAGCGCAGTGGTCGCCCTCAGTGGAGATATCCAGTCCATCGGCCAGGATGGTGCCGCTGTAGGTAGCGTCCAGACCGCGGGCATTGTCGCTGGTCGTCGAGATCGCCACGTCCTTGGCAAGGACGGTTGCGTGATCGGTCGCAAAGATACCGTTGCTGCCGGTACTGTCTGCGGTCAGGGTCACGTTGTTCAGGATCATCTGTGAGCCTTCACCAACGGCCAGGGCGATAGAGTTGACACCGTAAAAGTTGCACCTGTCACCGTCTGCGTCATCACCGGATTTGGTCAAGGTACCGTCGGTTACCGTGAGTGTACCGCCGTTCGTGGCTAGGGCCGCGTTTTCATCTATAGTTTCTGTAGAGATGGTTTCGCCGGAGGAGGAGACCTCGTTGCCATCTGCGGTCAAAGCGCCGGACAAAGTCCCATCATAATCGTAGGTCATCGTATCCGCACCGCCTGGCCCCCCAGGACCGCCAGGGCCGCCTGGCCCGCCGCCTTCACCATCGGGTGGATCGCCGGGGCGTTCTCCATCCGGCGGGTCACCGGGACGTTCTCCGTCAGGTGGAGCTTCTGGAGGCTCTTCTCCTGAAGGTGGTTCCCCAGCGGGGCCTTCCTGCGCAAATGCGGGAAGTGAAAAGAAGGAAAAGACACAAACGGTTGCTATGAGTATGGATGCAAGTCTCATATATATTCTTTTCATGGTATAACCTCCTTTGTTTTTCATGTATGAGGCTATCATAGCTGGAAAATGTGAAGAAAAAACAATGAACCCGTTAATAAAATCGAAACAGTATTTTGCAAAACGATTACAAATACAAGAATCATGATTGCGAAGGAACTGGTTTTATCTTATAATATCAATTACAAATCTCTGTAGGATCAGAAAGGAACAAATATGAAGAAAACGCCCAGTATCAAGCGGTTGGCAGCGGTTGTACTTCTTGTAGTCATGCTGCTCAACCTGACCGCCTGCAGCAAGGACCAGGTCATCAGAGGGACCTACCAGTCGGAAGACAAAGCGACCCTGCTCGTCTGCGACCGGCAGTTGCTCTATATCGTAGAAGATGAAGCGATCTATGTTTCTGATTATATGATCGATGGCGATACACTTAACGTCGGTGGCAATGTATTGAAGTACGATCGAGAGGACGACAGTAAGATCACCATTGGAAGTGAGACATATACCAAAACGTCCTGCCCTCTATCAGTCCGTTGGCGGCTGATCAAGTGGGCTTCCGAAAACCGCATCAAATCGGCAAAACTGGGTATCATCCAGTGGGCGATCCTGGATCCGATCTTTATGGAGAGTACAAACTCCTATGGGTTCTATGCCATGGTCGGCAGCTGGGCAGCACTGATCGGCATCGTACTTGTCATATTGATCCTGATCATCATCTTCTATAATATTTCACAGAGCAAGAAGAAAAAGAGCAAAAAACGGTAAAGAAAAAACGGCCTGCGGAGATCTCCGGCAGACCGTTTTCTTATGCAATGGATCACGACTCTTGTGTCAGTTTTCGGAACAGATCTTCCATCAACGCATCGCGGTGGATATGATCGACGTACCGGATCAGCGGCGCATTGGGATCTTCTGCGTAGCGCAGATCGTATTCCGGTACCGGTGCGTGGATCAGGCGGGATGTCATGAAGCGATCATTGTCGTTCAAAAGCCACCCGATGGTCGTCACGTCCCAGATGACGCGGCTCCAGGGCTTTCCCGCGGCGTAGGATTCTGCCGCTTCGCAGGTGTGCTGCACCAGATAATCGCACAAGGCGTTTTTGCCGGAGAGCCAGTAGTCGAGTTCGGGAGCGGTCGTGTGAAAGACGTCCACCACGCCACGGCAGGGCAGCTGGACGAAGGGGATGCCGCTCAGCATCACGACACGGGCAGCAGCGATGTCCTGCATCATGTTGAACTCTGCGGCGCCATAGCCCAAGGCATGCCCGCCCAGCCAGACAACGACACAATTCTCTTTCATGGAGGGCTCCATCAGCAAGGCAGAGGCCACATTCGTGATCGCGCCGATCGCCACGATGTACAATGGTTTTTCGGGCGAGTATGAACGAGAGGCTTCGGCCATGAATCGAGCGGCTTCGGACATGACGAGCGTATGCTCATCCGACAGGTACCGGTCGGATCCGCGAAATGTGATATTCTTCAGGTCGTCGTGACCTAACAAGTCCAGCAGATGCAGGATCTCCTCGTAGCTTCGTTCCATGCCATCGGCGGGGGAAGTACTGTTTTCGTTGAAGAAAGGGGCGGCCGTCAGACCGATGACATGCAGCTTCTCCTCAGAGCGCACCAGATAGGACAGGGCGAACTGATCATCGATCTCATTATAGGTATCGGTATCCAGGATCACGTCGACCGGACCGGTCGGGACGGAGAGATTATTCATGGATCAGACCTCCAACGGGTAAGATTTTGATCATTGTAGCATGAACATCCAGTGACTTCAATCAAGAAATCCTTTTATACATGGAAGTCGATGCTGATTTGTGTTATGATGGACTATAAGGAAAACGTGAAGGAAGAGTTGATCATGAAAATTCTCAATTTCGGGTCCATGAACCTGGACCACGTCTATCAAGTACCTCATTTTTCACTGCCGGGCGAGTCGCTCAGCGTGACGGAGCTTAAGACCGGCCCCGGAGGCAAAGGGTTGAATCAGTCCATCGCCATGGCCAAGGCCGGCGCCAAAGTCTACCACGGTGGCTGCCTGGGGGATGGCGGAGCCATGCTGCAAAAACTATTGGAAGAGAACGGGGTCGATACCAGCCTGCTTTGCCCTGTGGCGGAAGCCCAGGGGCACGCGATCATCCAGGTAGCACCGAACGGAGAGAACAGCATCTTGTATTATGGCGGTTCCAACCGCTGTGTGACAGAGGCGCAGATCGAGGCGACCCTTGCACCGTTTACGAAAGGGGATCTGCTGGTCCTTCAGAACGAGATCGTGCTTCTGCCGGAGATCATCGAGAAAGCATTTGCTAAAGGCCTTACGATCCTGCTGAATCCTTCCCCGTTTGACGAGGTGCTGCAGCAGGTCGATTTCGGTAAGCTGGACTGGCTCATCATCAATGAGCTGGAAGCAGGGTTCCTGACCGGATCGCAGGATCCGGACCAGGCCTGGGAAGTGCTGCATGGCAGATATCCGCGGCTCAGTGCCGTGATCACATTGGGCGGCGCCGGCAGCAGAGCGTATCAAGTGCATGGCGATAAGGTGGAGAAGGTCTGTCAGGATGCTTTTAAGGTCCAGGCAGTCGATACGACCGGTGCGGGTGACACGTTCACTGGATACTTTGCGGCTGGACTCATGCACGGCGATGCATTGGAGATCTGCATAAAAACAGCCGCCATGGCGGCCGCGATCAGCGTGACACGGTCTGGTGCGGCTTCTTCTGTCCCCATGCGGGCGGAAGTCGAACTGGCAATGGCACAGCTCTGAAGCGTTATATGGTCAGACCGGTCTGCACCTGGACGGGGATCATGACGGATGCTTCTGCAGGCGTACATCCTTCGATCAGCTCCAACAGCGTGGAAAGTGCCGCAGAAGCGATCATGTCCGGGTTTTGCTGGATGGTCGCGAAGGGCTGATCGCAATATCTTGAAACACGTTCCCCATCAAATCCAATGATCTTGACGTCATCCGGAACATCGACGTTCATCTTGCGCAGCGCGATCATGGCACCATAGGCACGCCAGTCGCTGCAGGCGAAGACGCTGTCGAAAGGAACGCCTTTGGCACACAGGTAAGAGATCCAATCGTGGGCGGAATTATAGGCTGACTTATGAGGCTCGCCGTCATGGACCGGGATCGCGCTGCCATCGATCCCGGCCTTTTCCATCTCATGCAGAAAGCCCTGGATCCGGGGCGACAGAGCGGCGGAGGTGTGCCGGTTGTTGAGGATCAAAGGGGCCTTGCAGTTCTTGGCCAGCAGTTCTCTGGCGGCCAGCTGCCCGCCGACATATTCATCGGACTGGATCGAATATCGGCACCCTTGATAGCGTACGTCATTGTTGCTGAGGACCTGCAGGACCGGTACAGGTGATGACAGAGAAAGTCTGTTCAGCGGGGTGCCGATGAACAGGATCCCGACAGGACGCAGCAGCAACAGCTGCTCGAACCAGGTTTCCTGCGCCTCGTTTTCCACATAGATCTGCAGAAGATAGTGATGCCGTGCCAGATATCGTTTCAGGTCAGAAAGTACGGTATTGTAGAGTTCGTTCGACAGGTCGGTCACCACAGCGGCGATGACCTGCGGCGTGGATACGGTGATACCTTGTACAGGATATCCTTCTGCCAGGAGGATGGAGACTACTTTCTCCCGTGTTTCATCTGTAAAACTGCCGACGCCGTTGGCGATGCGGGAGACGGTGGCCGGG
>JAFVHC010000384.1 GCA_017474705.1 Bacillota bacterium | reverse complement strand
GCCCTGCAGACCGCATAAATAAAGGATTTTCCGCATAAACACAGGCACTCCGGTGATATAAATAAAAAAATACCGGCTGTTTTTCGACAACCGGCCAAAAGCTGTTTTTAATAAGAAAACGGGGATTCTTATTAAAACGAGGTGAGCAAACTCTATCATTAATGATAGAAGACATGAGTATATTACCACCTCTTGGGGTATAAGTCAACCATTTTTCCTTGAAAAAACGGAAGATTATTCGGGCGAAGTGGTGTCATCTTTATCAACTTTGACGACACTGTAATCCTCTTCATGGATCTCGTTTCCTTCTTCGTCGACGAGGACGACACCGCCCTCATCTGCTTCTTCATTTTCAGTCGCACGGCCGAGATAACGATCGATGATGGCCTGGCGTTCGGCGCTGATGCTGAAGTCGCCAAGATCCTCCTGCTCCAGTTCTTCGTCCTCATCGGGCATGTAATTCTTGAAGACGCGTTCCAGGATCGCGGCTGCGACATAGCAGTATATGGAAACGATGATAAAGATAAACGCGATATGGACGTAATAAATGAGCGCGAAGGCGCCGGCGAATACGGCCGCACACAGGATCGTGAACGGCAGGTGCTTGTTCGCCATGAAGAAGGAGTTGCGGAACAATTCCTTTGTGGGCATTTCGAACCGGGCCAGCATGGGGAAAATATAGAGGTTGATGAACAGGATCTCGACGCCAAGCAGGGCTTCCAGCGGGATGACGATGCTGACCATGGCCCCGAAACTTCCCGAGTTGATGTACATGAACCAGATATTGTAGATGACCAGACCGACCAGTGCCGTGATGATCGCGGCGACAAGGAGCGCCTGTTTGTATTCACGCTTATAGGACGTCCAATAGTCACGGAACGTGTAGGAATCTGTACCGCGCTGTTTCTTGCCCATGGTATAGTACATGGCCGTGCTCGCCGGTCCCCAATGGATGATCATCAGGAAAATGAGCGGCCACACGACGATCGGCGGCAGGTTGCCGACCGCGGTATTGCTGGTCAGATATAAGAAAATGAGAGCCGGTCCGACACCAGACACGATCAGCCAAAGAATATTCAAGAATATAAAATCAAAGACGAGGTTACCGTACCGTATGAACGGTCCATCCATACGAAAGAATCCGCCACCGCTACCTTTTGCCATGTTATTTGCCTCCAAAAGATGATAAAGGTATTATACAACTTTCAGCAATAACATACAAGGTAACGACGGCGGATGAAATGTTAACGATTTTTGAATTTTACTCCCCGATCGATTCGGTCCTCATGATGAAGCGTACCGAGCATGGCATGTCAGAAGAAGACCCTGAGAAGCTGTTATATTCCTCACTGTAGTCCTGCAGTGCGCGCAGGCGGTCCAATACAGATTCCACATCCTCTTCCATCAGATCCTTAAGGGCTCCGATCCCCTGTTCACTATACGTGGCCATACCATCTTTAAGTTCCTTAGCGCCATCACACAACGCGTTGATACCTTCGGACAGTTTTTCTGTACCTTCCTCCAATTGACTGGAACCATCCGCCAGATCGGATGCGCCATCAGCCAATTGAGCAGTGCCATCTTTCAGATCCGAGGCACCCTGAGAAAGCCTGCCGGTTCCTCCGGCCAGGTCTTTGGCTCCGCTGTTGAGCGCGAAGGATCCGTTCTTCAATGTATCGATACCGTTGATCAGCGGTTCCACGTTTTCATTGAGGGAAGACAGACCATCCTCCAAAGCGCTCGTCCCGGAAGACAGGGCCTCGGCACCGCTGTCCAGTGCCTCTGTGCCGTTTTTAAGCTTTTCAGCACCGCTCTGGGTCTGCGCGATACCTTGGTGCAGTGCTTCGGCACCGTCCGATGCGGTCTGTGCCCCTTCGCTCAACTGCTCTGTCCCCTGCTTCAGGGCTGCGATCCCGTCAGCCTCCTGAGACATGCCCTGCTGCAACGCCAGTGCTCCGTTTTTCAGGTCAGAAGCGCCGGAAGTCAGCGCTTCAGCTCCTTGGGTATAGGCATCGATCCCGTTTTTCAGATCGGATGCACCACCCTCCATCGCATAAGCAGCATCGGAAAGCTGAGACGCACCGTCAGCGAGTTGACCGATCCCGCTCTGGATCTGACTATAATCCAAAGCGTTGACATAAGCGATCAGTGCCTGTACCTGCGGATCATCAGAATCGATCTTGCCGGCCAGTTCCTGTGCGGCATACACGCCTTGTGCAAACTGATCGGAACCCTGCTGTAAGGTCCCCGCCGACTGGCTCAGCCTGTCGGCCGATCCTGCGAAGGTCTCAAGGCCTTCTGTCAAACCTTCAGCGCCTGCAGTCAGAGTCTCATCAATGGATGTCAGGGAAGTGAGTCCTGCTTCGAGGTCCTCGGTCCCTTGATACAGAGCTTCGGCGCCGTCCGCCAGAGGTCTTGCTCCCGCACCGAGGGCACCTAAGCCTTCATCGACCTGACCGATCCCTTCTTTTAAGGCATCGATACCCTCCTCAAGATCTGCCGATCCCTGCAGCGTCTGTTTTTCCCCTTCTGCCAAAGCCGCAGCGCCTTTTTTCAATTCTGCGGTACCGCTCTTAAGAGAGCCTGCACCCGCATTGACCTGCTTGGCACCGTCATACAAGGCACCAACGCCTCCCGACAAGGCCGGAGCCTGATCCGCAAGAGTTCCAATACCTTCATCCAGCTGACCCGCACCTTCCGAAAGTTTTATAGCGCCTTGATCCACTTGGTCGATGCCTTCTTTCAAAGCTCCGGTGCCTTCATCCACCTGTTGGGCACCATCTTTGAGCTGATCCGCGCCATCTGCCAGCGTCTTGGTGCCATCGGCCAACGTCGTTGTACCATCCTTCAATTTGCCGGTGCCATCATACAAGGAAGCGGTACCATCCACCAGTCGATCGGTAGCATCGGACAGTTCGTTGAAAGCATCTTTCAGTGTATCCAGGTCATCAACCTCATCCAATTTGAGCTGTGACAACGCGGAATTGTCAAAGACCGTGACCGTCGTCAGCAGAGAGAAATCCTGCACATCCGCCTCGATGACCACTTCCTCCGGTACATCGACATCGATCTTTTTCCCGTTTTTGTCCTTGAGATCCTGAAGTCCCAAACTTTCTTTGAGCCCCGGCAAAGCGATACCCACCACGACGGTCTGATCCCCGTCAGAGATCGTTTTACCGTTCGTGACAGTGATATTGCCTGCCTTCTCGTTGTTCAGCAAGGCGCCTGAAACGACCAGGAAAGGCTGGTACATCGTAACGGTC
>JAFVHC010000383.1 GCA_017474705.1 Bacillota bacterium | reverse complement strand
ATGCCGTCCATCCGCGCAGTGTCCGTAATCTTGCCGATCTGCGCCTGCTGCTCGAAATCTGCGATGGCGTTCGTCTTCTCCGTTACGCGGAACAGCAGATAGGTCAGGGAGGTCAGCGCCACCACGATGGCGCTGTCCATCTTGGTCAGCAGCGGACGCATAGAGGTGATGATCGCCTCGGTGCGGTGCCCGGGTGATCAGCTGGTTGTACTCGACCGTGTTGATGATGGAGATTATCATGATGAGATAGAAGCCGTACAGGCCCAGGTTGACGATCATGTAGCCGATGGTCAGCAGGATGAAGCTGATGGTGTTGGCCGGCAGGACCAGGCCGCCCAGTACTTCGACCACGCTGCCGATCACGACCATGACCATCAGTCCGCTCATGAGCTGGCGGCGGGTGAATTTACGGGACAGAGCCGGATAAATGATCATAAGGACGGCGGTAGCCGCGACGCCGACCATGGAGAAGATGGAATACAGGCCGCCTTCATAACCGTAGCGGAAATAGATGAGGCTGGAGCCGATGCCGCCCAGGACCAGCGCGTTGCCGATCTGCTGCAGCAGGAAGATGAGGATCATCCAGCGCAGCTGGTCGTTCTGCCTGATGGTACGGGTGATGCGGCGGAAGTTGAGCTTCATCTTCTCTTCCTGCTCTTCACCGCGATACTCCTTGACACCGAACAGGGTGAAGAGGATGAACAACGGACCCAGAACGGCGATGATCAAGGCGATGGTGCCATAGGCCGTACCCGCATTGCCGCCCAGCGCCATGCCGCCGGTCGTAAAGATGGGGATCAGAACGGATGCCAGCGTAGAACCGACACCGGCAAAGAAGGTGGCGCGGGAGGTGTACTGATTGCGCAGATCCGCATCACGCGACAGCGCCGGGATCATGCCCCAGTAAGAAATGTCGTGCATGGTGTAGGTGATGCTGTAGGCGAAATAGATGAATCCAAAGAAAATGATGAAGTTCCAGCCCTGCAGGTTGGTATTGAAGGCCAGATAAATGACCACGGACGTGGACAGGACGCCGGCCAGGAGCCAAGGTTTGAACTTGCCCCACTTCGTACGCGTACGCTCGATGATGTTGCCCATGATCGGGTCGTTCAACGCGTCGAAGACACGGGCCGCGATCATGATGCCGGTGATGGCCATCAGCTGCGAAGCCGTGAGTTTTTTCGTGAAGAGGATGTACGTTAAGATACAGTTCGTGAACAGGTAGTACATCATATCCCGGCCAATGGTGCCAAGGGGATAGAAGATAAGGTTTTTTTCGCGTTTTTTACGCTTTTTTTCGGTAATTGGCTGTCCCGGAGCATCTACATTATGCTCGATCGGTCTCTTTTTCTGATCTGCCATGATACCCTCCTGATAAGTGATATGGAACTGTGAATATAATATCACACCCCCTATGAAAAAGCTACTGTATTTTCTCTTTCCATACCGTATGTTTTCTTGCAAAAAAGACAATGGAAAATAAGTTGTAAAGCCGCTATAATACTTGCGAAAGGAAACGATCTAATGAACATTCTCCATCACTTAAAAAACCGGCCGCCTCTCAGCCAGAAGGCCGTGCGCATCCTCATGGCCCTCCTGGGCGTTGCCCTGTGCAGCATCAGCGTCGGTGTCTTCAAGCTCGCCGTCCTCGGTACGGACCCTTTTACCTGTTTTGTTTCCGGCTTCTCCGTGCTGACGGGCTTGAGCTTCGGCAATATCTATACGATCCTCTGTGTGGTCATGATGGCGGCGATCCTTATCATCGACCGTCGTAAGATCAGTCTGGCCACCTTTTTCAACATATTCTGTGCGGGCTACATCGCGCAGTTCACCATGCATCTGCTGGGTCCGCTGTTCAATGATGCGGCTTTGTGGCTGCGCATCGCCGGGATGATCTTCGGCATCGTGGTCACCTGCTTCGCCGCTTCGATCTACTTCACCGCCGACCTCGGCGTATCCACATATGACGCCGTCTCCCTGATCTTCGGGGAACGAACGCCGATCCCCTTCAAATTCTGCCGCATCCTGACCGATCTGATCTGTGTTGCCACCGGATGGCTGCTGATGGCGCGGGACACCATAGGTGTCGGGACGATCATCACCGCTCTGTTCATGGGGCCTTTGATCGAGTTCTTCAACGTGCATGTATCGCGGCCGTTCCTCTTCGAACGGGAATGGAGCCACATGACGATGCGGCCCGCAAAGCCGGAAGATCCTGCATAAACAATAAAACGGTACCGAGATGATCCCGGTACCGTTTTTTTATTTTGTGATCCGTGATTTACACGTTTTTGCCCATTTCGAATGCTTCGTTCAGGGCTGTCGTCTTCTGTACATCAACAGTCTCGGCGACACCGGCGGCAAGCACATATCCGCCTTCCTTGCTTTCGGGGACACAGCGGACAAGACCACGGAGCGAAGCCAGCGCGGCATCCGCCGTTTCCGTATTGGATGACGCCATGCTCAGAAGATAATAGAACGTTTTGCCCGCCAGCTTCTGGAAGAAGGCATAGCAGCGGTCGATGACCAGCTTCATCTGCGCATTGATGGAATAGAAATAGACAGGTGAGGCCAGCACGATCACATCCGCCTCGAACATCTTGTTGCGGATCTCGCGCATATCATCCTTCTGGACACAGCTGCCGCCGTTGCGCATACAGGTATTGCAGGCAAGACATTCGCCGATATTCCGATGCGATACGATGAGTTTTTCCACCTCGTGGCCGGCTTCCTGCGCACCGCGCATGAACTCATCGCACATCTGGCTGGAATTGCCTTTGCGGCGGGGACTGGCGGAAAGGATCAATATTTTGGACATGGTATACCTCCTGTGTCGAAATGAGCGTATTTTGTTCATTATGACACAGTTCGAAGGAAAAAACAACAGGGTATTTCAGTCGTTCCAGAATGGGTCCGGGGCAGTGTCGAACCCGAAAGGATCCGCGTCATCTGCCGGTTCATCAAGGCCTGCATATCCGGGACCGGAGAACAAAGGATCATACTCCTTTCCCTGCTTGTTTCCAGTGATGGGATCCAACCCCTGCTCTTCCATGGAAGAAGCATAGGCGGCCCAGTTTTCTTCCTCTTTGAAGAAATCAAGATCATCGATACGTCCCATAAAACATACTCCTTTCTGATGATGCTGAAATTGCCTTTTGGGATCTATGATCCACATGATATATCTTTGGATGTCCGTTTTTTTACACGCCAAAGGAATTATTCTATAGATACAAAAGGATGATCGACACATTTTGCAATACGATCTGCATACCCGACCGATGGAGGTGACATCATGACGATCCTTGAAGCCAAAAAGATCTACCGTAACTATTACCGTCTGACCCATCCGAACGAGGAAGACCGCTTCCTGTTCGTCGAAGCTTTGGAATATCTCATCCATGAGACCAAAAACTCCGATTATATGGTAGAACTCGGTGCCATGTACTATGAACAGCGCAGCTTTGACCTGGCCTTGAAATACTATGAGATGGCCGCCGAATATAATAATATCTACGCGATCGTGGATCTTGGCTACATCTGGTATTACGGCCGCACCGGCGAAAAAGATTACGAGAAAGCTTTCTACTATTTCAACAAAGCCCGTGAAAAAGGGCATCTGATCGCGGCCTATAAAGTCGCGGACATGTACCGGAACGGATACTACGTCGAGAAAGACCTTGAAAAATACAGGTCCATTATCGAAGAACTGTATCCAAAAGTCAAGAACGCAAGATACCTGAACGATCCGTTGCCGGAGGTCTTTACACGGCTTGCCAGGATCCGCTCTGAAGAAGGCCGCAACGAGGAAGCGCTTGCCTTATATGACGCCGCCCGCAGCTTCCTGGCACAGCGCATCCGCAATCATCCCTTCTTCGGCGATCTGAACATCATGAAGTGGATGATCGCAGATATCTATGAACTGCGTCCCTTCGATCCGGCATCCATGGATCTCTACGATCTGTTCCATGTGCTGGCCGCTCCTGCCAAAGTGGGGTTCCGGTTCGAGGAGGAGCTCCACGAGGTAGAAGCCGTTTCGGAAGAAGGGCAGCTTTCCATCCGTTTCGATGACCGCTGGTACCGCACCATCGATGATTTCTTCCAGAAGGCTGAACTGGACGGTGAACTGATCACGATGCGGTACGATGAACTATATGATTTTGAGGTGCTGTCATGGACTTGATGAAGATCGAAAATACTGCTTATAAAACTTATGAAGCCCTGCTGCTGGAACGCGATCAGCTCGAAAAAGAAGCGGGGCAGATCTGGACGCTCTATATCCAGACGTTCGGCGCACTGATCACCGCCGTCTATGAAGAGAAGATCGAATGCATCAAATGCAAAAAGATCATCACTTATTATCAGATCGCTTTGAACCACGGCGGCGTCGTAGACCGGGACGAGCTGGAGAATTATCTGGACCAGGAGATGCGCTCGTATCATGCCAATCTGAAGCATCTGCTGCAGGATTATGAGCAATGCAAAGAAGCCACCTTTTCGACTTCCTATGAGGCGCAGCGCTCCAAAGTCCTCTACCGCCGGCTCGCGAAACTGATCCACCCGGATATCAACCCGGAGACCGATCGACAACATGTACTGAAGGAGCTTTGGCAGCGCATCGTGACAGCATACGGGCACAACGATGTCAAAGCCTTGTCTGAGCTGGAGGTGCTGGTTCGGAAAGTGCTGAATGACCTGGGTATCGGGGAGATCCGCGTGGAGATCCCGGATCTTGCAGACCGGATCGAAGCTCTCAAAGAAGAGATCGATGATCTGACCCATACGGAGCCATATGTGTACAAGGATCTTTTGGATGATGAAGCCGCTTCAGAAAAGAAAAAGGCCGAGTTGAACGAAGAACTCGAGGCCTATAAAAAGTATCACAAACAACTGAACGACACCATCCTGAATATCATCAGCAGCGGAGGTATCAAAATACAATGGGACATGAACTGACAGAACACAAGACCAGTGCACTGGTCGATGCGCTGGATCAACAGGAGCTCGGGGCCATGCTCAAGCCCTTGATCCGCGAGATCCACCTGTTCGATTCCTATGTGGCCGGCACGTCCTATCTGCAGGACAAATCGTTCCTGGAGCAGATCCATGTCGATGACAGGCTGATCCTGCGGCGCGAGGACAACAAGTTCGACGAGCACGCCATCCTGATCTTCACCATGGAACCAAAGAAGCTCGGATACATACCAGAGAAAGATAACCTGATCTTCGCCCGCCTCATGGATGCGGGCAAGATGCTGGGGGCCAGGATCAAAAAGATCGATACAAAAGGTTCTTTCACGCAGATCAGCATCGGGATATACCTGGTGGATTTCTGACCTTAAGAAGCAACTATCAGGCAGTATTCACCCCAGGGCAACGTCCAGCGCCATCATCAGGCTGAAACCAACAACAAAGAACAGGACCCCGATATTGAAATGTTTCCCTGAGGACATTTCCGGGATCAGTTCTTCCACGACCACGTACAGCATGGCTCCGGCAGCGAAAGACAGCAGGTATGGCATTGCGGGGACCACCAGGCCGGCGATCAAAACGGTCGCTCCGCCGAACACCGGCTCCACCACGCCGGACAGGACGCCCAGCCAGAAAGACCGCGGTTTGCTTTTGCCTTCCGCGAAGAGCGGCATGGAGATGATCGCGCCTTCCGGAAAGTTCTGGATCGCGATACCGAGCGCCAGTGCCATCGCACCACCGGCCGTGATATTGGCGGAGCCTGCAAGCAGTCCCGCATAGACCACGCCCACGGCCATACCTTCCGGGATATTGTGCAGCGTCACCGCCAGTACCATCATGATCGTTCGGTTCAGCTTCGCTTTCGGTCCTTCCACCTGATCCGCGTGATCGATGCTCCTATGCAGATGCGGGATGATATGATCCAGCAGAAGAAGGAACAAAATGCCCAGCCAGAAGCCGATAAAAGCCGGAAGGAACGCCCATCTTCCTTGATCCGATGATTGTTCGATGGCTGGAACGATCAGGCTCCAGATCGACGCCGCCACCATCACGCCGGCCGCAAATCCCGTCAAAGCCCGCTGTACGCCGGCCTTGAGGTCCTTTTGCAGAAAGAATACACAGGCGGCGCCGGCCGTAGTGCCGACAAATGGGATCAAAAGTCCCCAAACCACCGTTTTTATTTCCACTTGAACAAGCCTTTCTTCTCATAGGGAGCTGATGTGATGCCTTGGCAGGTATAACCCGTGGCATCGATCGCGGCCTTCAGGCTCCCGGTATCCACGGCCTCTTCCGACAGGAAGGAGGCTTCTTTTTTGCTCCTTGAAGCGGAGACCTTCTTCGCGGAAGGCACTGCCTTCCGGATCGTATCGCAAATATGGGCTTCGCACATCCCGCACATCATACCGTCTATCTTCAAAGTGAACTTGTTCATTCATTGACCCTCGCTTTCTTTTTGGTTAGCAAGTGCTAACCATTATATGATTATATCTTTTCCCGACTGAAAAAGCAAGCATTTTCAGCTGAAAAGCCCCTTATACATACGAAAACTTCCGAACATCATTCCAAGAATGATACCCGGAAGCTGTCGATCAAACCAAAACGAACTGCGCACACAGCTTATACTCTGCTTCGCCCCTCCAAACGCTTTTACAGATCCGGTACGTGCCGGGTCCCAATGCGCCGTACAGCCACTCCCATTGGGTGTCTATCTCCGCTTCGCCGCCCTGTGGGATAGGATAACCCTCTTCCGTAAAGGCCCACTCATCGACGACCTCAGGCAGTTTCTCCCAACCAGAATCGGTCTGTCTTTCAAGGTAGAAGCCTTGACCGTAGATCAATGCCCCATGGTCCATATTATCATACTGATTGAAACGGACCGTGGCGCCGGTGGGTGTCACATGACGCACCTCCATGAGCACGGCGATCGTATCATTTTCGGATTCGCGGCAGAACTGACCGATACCGCCTTCTTTCCGGTCAGCATCGAAGCTGGCTGAATCCAGGATCACCAGAGCTTCTGCCCACATGTCATCGGTCCAGGTCTCGCACATTTTCGTCTGCGCGACCACGCCTTCGTTGGCGCCTCGGAAGATGATGAAATCCCAGTCGGGTTTCCGGTCATAGATCCCCATCATGGCCGGACCGCCCGCTAACGTGATATCTTTCGACTCCAGACCGGTGCCACAAACAGCGAAACTGTCATGATAGATCAATTCGATCTGGCCTTCCTTGGCTCCCGTCGGCCGCAGGATGATACCATAATACCCGTACATCAATTTGTCACTGTCCACCGGGCAGGCTTCCCATGTCCAATTTTCCGGGACGTTTATGCAGAGCGTACCGTAAGGCCCGCTGACTTCGGCCGCTGTACCTCCGGCCAAGGGCTGTGTTTCCGCCGCTTCCGGCTCCTGGATCTCCTCATCCGAAAGCGCTTCCTCCGGCTCCGTTACCGGGTCCACTACGGTGATGCTTTTGATCCCTTCCAGTGTGGCAGGATAGGTCTCCAGGATGTAACCATAGTAGACGATCTCCACCGTATCGCCGACTTGAGGTTCCGGCGAGGCTGGCATATGCTCGATTGGCACGCGAAAGGCATCGGAAGATTTTAACTCTTCTGATCCTTCGACCGGTGTCACCAGCATAGTACCGCTGTCGATTTCCGTGATCACCGCCAGGAACGAGACTTCTTCCGGCGTCATCACGTTTTCTTCCTTTTTGCACGCTGTGCACAGGCAGGCCAAGACAGCTGCGCATAATATCGATAAGATCCATCGTTTCATAGGACGATCCCTCCTTATACCCTTAATGACGGAGGATCTTTCGTCACGTTGCGTCCGGCAGCAGACCTTTTTCCCGCAAGATCTCTTCCACCAAAGCGACGCTTTCATACACCATGGCATCGCAATGAGGCTTCTTCTCCCTGCCGGCAGCCGCGTTGATGCGCAGCAGGTCCGCACACTCCAGATATCCTTCGTGGTTCTCCTTGATGCGGCGATGGAACTCCCCTAAGGTTTTCGGGTCATCGATACCAAACAGTCCCAGCGCCATCAGTCCGCCGGTCACGGCGCCGCAGACCGAGGCTCGCTTCATTCCGCCCCCAAAGCCGGCCGCAAACCGCATCGCGGTCTCTTCATCGATGCCGGCCGCTTCCGCAAAGGGTACGACCGCCGCCTGCGCACAATTGTAATGCTTTGTCCGTGAATTTCTGCAGGCAACTGCTTTATCGTGAAATATGCTCATGGAAACAGACCTTTCTGTTTTTATTCTCTGATCATGATTATATCATATTCTGCAAATGATTACAGCCTAATACTTCAAAGGGAAATTTTTCGGATACCGTCTGATCCATACAAAATCCCGGGATCCATAACGGATCCCGGGTTTCTTTTATTTCGGTCCTTACATATCAGTGTTCTGATTCTTGCTTTCTTTTCTCGCCATGGTTATGGTGGCGATCAAACCCGCAAGTGAGATCAGCATAAGTCCTGCCCATTGGGTCGTCTTTGAGCCATCCCCTGTTTTCGGACGTGGGGAAGGTGTTTTCTTTTCTTTTTCATATACGTTCGTAAACTCGAATGTGGTCGTTTCTATTTCTTTGTCGTTCGCATCAGTATACGTCGCGTCGATCACGACCTGACGCTCCTCCATCGTTACCACGACGGTCAAAGTATAGATCTGAACGTCATATGTATAGTGAGGATCCTTACCTTTGACTTCGCTGATCTTATAAACATATGTTTCTCCAACATCATTCTCGTCAAAGGTCATCCGGCCGAATTCAAACTCGCCGGGGCCAGTGTGGTCAACGAACAAGGAACCGTTGGAACCTTTTCTGGCTTCGTCATTTTCCGGCATTTGCGCCTTCGGGTCCTCGGGGATCATAACAAAGGTATAGACGTCATCTTTCGGTGCCGCATCTCCCGTAACGACCTTTTTCACGGGTGGATCCAGGTGGCATGGCAATGGCGGAATACTGACCTTCAGAAAGACTGTCAGCGGATTGTCTTCCGTTCCGACCCACTCGCTCGTATCTGCCGTAGTGGGTATATCGCTTCCTTCTTTGGTTGGAATAGAGATCAACTGCGGTGCAAAGCGATACTCATTTTTCTCTCCGCTGACAACGGTATAGATGCCGTCCTCTCCTGCCTGGAAATAATCGCTCTTGTTTACCGGATCGTTTCCATGGACCACCAACAGGTACAGGCCGGGGTCCACCGAAACTGTTTCTTCCAGTTTCTTTCCGGAAACCACCGGATCCACGCTGCCCTTGGCGATTTCCGCGGCGTCAGCTGCGATCGCATATGCTTCTTCATCCAGATCCACACGGGAGAATGCATCATTGAGAACAAATCTGAATCCTGCATCAGCAGGTGTGTAATTCTCTGCTTTTGCGATTTGATACAGATCCAGAACAGCCCCGGCAGCTTCGATATCTTCCTGCCACTCAGCCTGGCCTGATGCGATTTCTACAACTAAAGACCCGGGGCTCATTTCCATGGCATGTGAATGCATCACGGGTATGACCCACGTCAAGCACAGGACTGCCAACACTGAAGCCAAAGGTCGTTTCAGTGCCTGTCTCCATTTAGCTGCCATCCGCATCTTCTCCTAGTAACTATATGAGCCTTACTGCTTATTTCGTATCCGTACGGCGGCGCGCGATCAGGAGCACACCCGCACCGATCACGAGGATCGCACCGATCACGTAGAAAAGCGTTGTTCCTGCACCACCGGTGGAAGGAAGTTCAGTACCGGAGTTGTTCTCGACCGTTCCGGTAATGACTGCTTTATCGGATCCAACGTTCAACGTGTTCGGAGTCACCGTCAAGCCGGTCAGTTTTCCCGTTTCTGCGTCAATGGTGGATGTGATCGTTATTTCCTCACCAGCGTATGCATTATAACCAGCCGGAACCGTGGTCTCGATCAGTACATATTTTCCGGCGTCGATGCTGGTTGCCGTTTTGTGCGTTACGGCATCGGTCGCAGCATCTTCTTCCATTTCAACAGCCACGTAATACTTGTTATCCTGAAGCTTGCTTGCATCTACCTTCTGATCCAGGCCAGCCTTGATATCCTCGCCTGTCTCTGCGCCTGCATGATCTTCAGTCACTTCTTTATACAGGGTGAAGGCGGCGCCTGCCAAAGGTTCTTCGTTTCCGTCGACCTTATTGATCTCCAGATCATAGGAATATACGTAAACAGCGCTGTCCGGGGTAGTCCCGGTATCGTTACCGTTCGGATTGTTGGTGTACGTGATACTGTACGTATTCGCATTTCCGGCACTGCCAGCCACCGCTTCGCTATTGAGGACCGCACTGTAGGATACATTGATGACCGCTCCATTCAATGCAGCAAACTCGTCGCCAAGCGCCGCCTCATCTGCACCACAACTGATGGTATAAGTAACGGTGATCTCCTGTCCGTCGATTTCTACCGTCGGTGTACCATATTTGTCATCCGTCAGTTCATTTTCATCTTTATCCTTTAAGGTGACCGTGATCTCGTCCTCCGCTGGAGGCGTCAGGCCGCCAGATAATGTATCCGTAAGCGTTACCGTGTAGGTTTTATAGCTTGTCACATTCTCCGCAAGGGTGATATCGATGCTGTAAGGAATGCTGTCTCCTTCATCATAATCGACACCCTTTTGGCCTGCAGATGTTGTTCCCGTTGCATCCGCGGTCTCTGTAACGGTCTTGCTGACTGTAGTCGTTCCGGATTTCGGCTGGATCACAAGATCATCGTTGAGCACCTTGAACAGGTACAAGGTATAGGTTTCCGGATCCTCCAAAGAATCGTCCTTATCCTTGATGATATAGTAGCCTTCCTCGAGGGAAGCGGATGCCGCATTCTCTTTTCCGATAGTAGCAACCGGAGCCCCTGTCAGGTCGACGAATGGCAAAAGATCCGCGATTCTTTCCTGATCGTTTGCGTACAACTTATCTTCGATCGCTGCAAGAGCCGCCATGTCCGCAGCAGAAACAGATTCGTCCACCGTTCCTGTGTTCGCGTTTGTTCCATATT
Source organism: Bacillota bacterium (assembly GCA_017474705.1). Lineage (GTDB taxonomy): Bacteria > Bacillota > Clostridia > Lachnospirales > Bianqueaceae > RUG159. The sequence continues at coordinate 7,444 of JAFVHC010000383.1, read as the reverse complement.
TGAGATCCTGCAGCTGACCGCTGGCTGCATCATAAGTACCGGTGAAGATCTGATAGATCTGATAGGTGTGCGAATCACTGTCCGTGGATACTGTGTGATCTTCCGCAAACACATTTACGCTCAGCCCCAACATCACCATAACGATGAGCAGCGAGAAGATTTTTCTCATTCTCTTCATGGCCTCTTTCCCCTTCTTTCTCCTTGTCCTTCATGGACTTCTTCTTGTTTTCAAGCCCCTGAAGGGTATTTGCTTCACTATTTCAACCATAGCTGGTTATATTTCCTAGTCCGGCAAGTCACCTGACCGGGCCAAAATGATCGATCGGCCAGACACAGAATATGATCTTTCCTACGACCTGTTCCTCTGCCGCACAGCCCACTTCCGTACTGCGGGAATCCAGCGATACCGATCGGTCGTCTCCCATAACAAATACTCTGGAATCGGGTACCTGGTATGGGAGATCGATGTTGCAGCTTCCAAGAGCCTGATCCGAAACATACGGTTCGTCGAGGGCGACATTGTTGACGTACACTGTACCATCTTCCGAAATATCCACCCAGTCTCCGGCCTGAGCTATGACCCGTTTGATCAGGATCTTGTTATTGTAATAAAACGCGATGATATCTCCCGCTTCCACTGGACTGCTCTTAACGGAAATCACGATATCTCCATTGGACAGATTCGGTGTCATGGCGGTTCCGTACACCCGGAGCACGGGAAAAGCCAGGACCGAGATCAGGACCGCCACCGCTGCTACCGTGACCAATATACCTATCGCAGTGCGCAGCATGCGTCCAAAGGTTTTTTTCTTGGTCTTATGGAGTTCTTCCTGCAGCCGGACGATCTCCTCCCGGAGCTGATCCGCATTTGCTTGCTCTTCGTTTGACATGATCGGAGATTGTTCTGCCATGTATGCTCCTTTTACCTTGCCAATGCTTATGCCTTGCATTGTAAGGTGGCGCTGATAGAAATGCATACTCTACTGATTATACGCTATTTTACATCTCATTATTATCTTTTGTCAATTTTCATTTTATACTATTTCATAGGTTGATAGCATAAAAATGGACTAAAACGTACCCTAGCTTGTCAATTCGATCTTTTCCTTTCTTAGGGTTTGACGGCTCTCCCTTTCTTTGCTATATTGATGCCATAAATGTACCCTGTATATCAGCCGTTTAAAGGAGGGTCAGAAATGATATCTCTGCAACTCAAAGAATACCAGCTCCTGTTTCGGAACGGGGGACTGGAAGTCCTGAAAAACGATTCGTTGCTCTACTTCAACCATCGCCCGGTCTATGTTTCCGTGAAAGATTACGGCGGGATCCAGCGGTTCCGCGACGTCCCCTATGAAACGATCCTGCAGCAGACGGATGGCTCCGTCAAGGCGGAAGGCCGCTTCATTACGGACAACGGCTCGGTCCTCTTCGTCAAAGACCATTGGTCCATTGAGGGCGAGGTCCTTAAAGTCGCCCGCAAGACCATCGTAGAGAAAGCCGATGAGAAAGACTTAGGGTTCCAGACCAAGATCTTCTTCTACCAGGCCGCTTCCGACGACCTACGGGACTACGACTACTTCTCCCCCGGCCAATGGTATCTGGACAACCGCTACGCTGCTTTCTACTGTCTGGGCAAGAACATGGACCTGGAGTATTACTATCGCAAGGAGACCTATTCCGGCATCCCCATGTTCGCCATGCAGAACAAGGAGAGCGGCGAGGCCATCGCCCTGTCGCGCTGGGCGCCTTGCACGACCCTGTGCTCCACCGACCGCACCTCCAATGAAAACTACTCCTACGTCGACGCCAAGATGACGATCGGCTCTTTCGGCGTGAGCAAAGCCACGCCGAACGCACAGGTCTACACCTACTATGGGCACCGCATGACTGTGCCGCTGCCAGAGACCCAGTGTGACGGTGTAGCCATCGATTACATCTACCCGGCAGAAAACGGTCAGCAGCCGGTACCGGGCCGCGGTCCCTGGCAGGCCGAACAGCCGCTGCGCAACATCACCTGGGTCCATCCCATGCGGGAAGGCTTCTCACAGGCCTATGCCGTCGCCGTCCAGATGGGCCGCTTCGATAATTTCCGCGAAATGATGAAAGCCACCTGGCGCAGCGCCTATGACCGTCTGAAAGATCGTCTGTTCGAGGTCGACAACGAGCTCCTCTTCAACAATATCATGAAGTTCTTCAAAACCATCACCAAGCAGTTCGGGACGGCGTATGGCACCCCCTTCGTAGCCCAGCTGCCGGATTTCGACCCGCAGTCCTTCTCCGCGGAGATCGGTTTCGTGGGCCAGCAGGCTGGCATCGGTTACCAGCTGCTGCGCTGGGGCGTCAATCAACATGATGAAGAAGCCATAGAAAAAGGCCTCGGCATCCTGAACTACTGGACGCACGAGACCATGACCGAACATGGTGTACCCAAGATCTGGGTGCACCTGTCAGCGCATCAGTTTGAACCGCAGCCCCACTGGATCCGTGAGATCGCCGATGGCCTGGAAGCCATCCTGGACGCTTACGTTTTCGAGAAAAAACGCGGCGTGGATCATCCCGAGTGGCTGGCATACTGTGTCAGCACCGCCGACTGGCTGGTCGGTAAACAGAACGAGGACGGCAGCTGGTTCCGCGCCTATCATTATGACCAGACACCTTGCATGGATTCCAAGGCCAGCACCCCCACGGTCATCCGCTTCCTGGTCCAGATGTACCTGGTGACCGGCAGCGAAGCGTACCTTAAGACCGCGGTCAAAGCCGGCGACTGGACCTTCGGGCACGAGTATCTGGGCTTCGAGTATCGCGGCGGCACCTGTGACCAGAGCGATGTTATGGACAAAGAATCCGGCATCTACTGCCTGTTCGCCTTCCTGGCGCTGTACGATGTCACGGAGGATCCGAAATGGCTGGAAGCCGCCTGCGGCGCCGCCGACTATGTGGAGACCTTCACCTATGTCGCCGATTTCCCGGTCGAATTCCCATACAAGCATCCGTTCCAGCGCAGCCACATCACCGGCGCCAGTCAGGTCACGGTCGGCGCGAACGGCGGCGACTGCTACATGGCCGCCTGCAGCTACGTCTATTACCGCCTGTACCTGCTGACCGGCGACGATCACTACTGTGACTTTGCCGAGTTCCTGAACAAGAACTGCAAGCAGGCCAACGACGTGGACGGTGCCACCGGTTATAAGTACATCGGCATGATCAACGAGGGCGGCTCCTTCTCCGACCAGCGGTATCTGGGCAATTATCATTGGCTGCCCTGGTGCAACTATGTCGAGGTCGACCCGGCCTCTCGTTTTGAGGACACCTTCGGGCTCCATGAGATCGCGGATATCGAAAAACTTCCTTTAGAAGAAAGAAAACGGATGAACCGCATCTATGACACGTATCATCCGTTCTGAATCTTTTACACCATCAGGCCTTTGCCGCGACCGGACGCGGTAAGGGCTTTTTCTTTTCTTCCTGCTCCTGTTTCCACTTGAGCGCCAGGCAGAAGCCGAGCCCCGTGGAGATCACGTCCGCGATGACCGCGCTGTAGATGAACCCCGTCAAGCCGAACAGGTTCGTCATGATCACGAGCACCGGCACCAGGATGATGCCCTGGCGCAGCAGGGAGGTGACCGTCGCGTAGGATACTTTGCCCGTGCCCTGCAGGTATACGCTGGTGATCTGGTAGACACCGAACAGTGGCACACCGATGAGACCGGCTGTCACCATGCGGACCCCCAGACCGACGACCTCCGGGTCCTCTACGAAGGCACCGACGAATCCTTGCCGCATCAGGAAGATCCCGGCTGCCAGCACCGTGCCGAAGAGGACGGAGAAAAGTCCCACACCGACCACGATCCGTTGGACACGTTTGCGGTCGCCTGCGCCATAGTTGAAGCTGACCGCAGGCTGGACCCCCATGCAGATGCCCATGATCATCATGGTGATCAGCATGCCGGCTTTACCGGCCACACCGTGAGCGGCGACGGCATCATTGCCGAAAGCTACCAGCATCCGATTGGAGAAAACTGAGGAAAGGCTCATCAACAGCGTACCGGCCGCCATGGGGACGCCATAACCCAGGATCTTCCAGGAACTCAGTTTCAGGTCCTTCAAAGAAGAAGAGAAAAACGGGTTTTTACGGACTTCCCGCACCATGGCGACGAAACTGATCGCATTGCCGATCACGGTCGCATACGCTGCTCCGCGGATGCCCATCCCCAAACCGGAGATCAGGATCGGATCAAGGATGATATTGGCCACAGTTCCGAGCATCATTGCCACCACAGCACCTTTGCTTTCACCATCCGCACGCAGGGTGTTGCCCAGCGCACCGCTGGCGATGGAGACCGGTGCGCCGATGGCCAGGATCCGCAGGTAATCCGCTGTGAACCCGGCCGTTTCTGCGTTCGCACCCAGCAGACTTACGATCGGCTTCATTCCTGCCAGGATCACAGCGCCGACCAGAACACCCGAAGCAAGTCCGCTCCACAGCACGAAGGAGGCATACTGCTTCCCTTTTTGTGTATCTCCGCGGCCCAGCGCCATGGAAACGGCGGTACAGCCACCAAAACCGATCAATGTGTTGAAGGCCGATATGACAGAGAAGATAGGGGCCGCCAGCGAGATCGCAGCGACCTGCATATAAGAACCGCTGCGGCCCATGAAGAACACGTCCGCCATGTTGTACAGCACCTGAACCAGCATGATCAGGATCATCGGAAGACTCATGGAACAGAGCAGTTTCCACACCGGAGCCTCCTTGAGCATTCTTTCGTTTTTCATATATATTCCTCCAGTTATGTTTATAATTCCAACACTTGTTTTGTTTTTGCACTTATAGTATAATGCTTATAAAGAATGCCGACAACCACCAATATCACAATATGTGTTGGATTAATAAGGAAAAGAGTCATTCATATGAATACCAAAAACAATCAACTGTCCCGCTCCACCGATGAGAAGATCATCCGCGAGGTGCATCGGCAGATCGAAGAACACCACAGACCGATCTCCCGCATCACCGTCCGTTCTGTCTGCGAGGCTGTACACATCAACCGCTCCACTTTCTACGCACATTATCAGGACGTCTACGATGTAGTCGAGAAGGTAGAACGTCGGATGAGCGAGATGCTCACAACGTCACTTCTGGACACGATCGACCAGACCGGTTCTGTCACGAAATTGTTCGAGCAGGTGTTCCGCTTCGTGAAAGAATACCGCCGGTTTTACCAGCTTTATTTCCATGAGATGCACCAATCCGGCATCATCGGCATCGCATGGGATATGCTGAGCGAACGCACCGCGCACCTGGATTACCACCAGTTCGGTTTTGAAAACGAGCAGGAAATGACGTATGCAGGCGCCTTCTTTGTCCACGGCCTTACGGCGATCCTGCAGCTTTGGCTGGACAACGGCTGTGTTGAATCCCCGGAAGAACTGGTTCAGATCCTGATCCGGCAGTATTCTCTCTTGCCGGAGGGTCTTTCCTGATTCTGATTCTGCGGAACTCTGCTTCTTTATGTGCGCCTGGCCTGCAAGATTCAGTGTTTGCTCTGTTCTACATGTACGCATGACCTGCAGGATTCGGTGTCTGCTTTGTTCTACATGTACGCCTGGCCTGCAGAATTCGGTGTTTGCTCTGTTCTACATGTACGCACGACCTGCAGGATACGATCTTGCTTGATTCCTGCAGGTATTAAAATCTTTTTCTCCGCGAAAAAGCAGGGTTTTCTCCATATCATTTGGAGAAAACCCTGTTTTAATGATTTTAATTATCATTTTATAAGCAATCGTACCTGTAGGATCTATCAAAGAACAGATCCTGCAGGTTCAGCGTACATGTAGAACAAAAGAACTCAAAAGATCTGCGGGTATGGTACCTGTATGCCCTTTGTCGCTTCTGATCCTGCATGTACGTTAGCACTGTTAAACCACATGCACGCTTACAATATCTCATCGATCACCTGGAGCTCATCCTGCGTGAATTCCAGGTTGTCCAGCGCTTTGACGTTTTCGATGATCTGCTGCGGACGGCTGGCGCCGATCAAGGCAGTGGTCACCTGCGGCAGGCGCAGGGTCCAGGACAAGGCCATCTGGGCCATCGTCTGGCCGCGCTCCATGGCGATCGCGTTCAGTGCGCGCACCTTTTCCAGCAGCTCGTCCGTGATATATTCCGGCCGCAGATACCGCGGATCATGACCGGCGCGGGAATCTGCCGGGATCCCGTTCAGGTAGCGGTCTGTCAGGCGTCCGCCGGCCAGAGGACCGAAGGCGATGCAGCCGACACCCTTTTCTTCCAGCACGTCAGTGAGGCCTTGTTCGATGGAACGGTTCAGCATAGAATAGTTCGGCTGATGGATCAGCAGATGCATGCCCATAGAAGCCAGCGTATCTGCCGCCACACGTGTCTGCTCCGCATTGTAGTTGGAAATGCCGACGTATAAAGCTTTGCCGCTTTTTACGATATCATATAAAGCGCCCATCGTCTCCTCGATCGGCGTATCCGGATCCGGACGATGATGATAGAAGATGTCGAAATAGTCCAGGCCTGTGCGCTTCAGGCTTTGATCGATGCTGGCCATCAGATATTTGCGGCTGCCGTGATCACCGTACGGACCGGGCCACATGTCGTAACCGGCTTTACTGGAAATGATCAGCTCATCCCGCAGCGGCTTCCAGTCGCGCGCGAACAGGATGCCGAAGTTACGTTCTGCTTCACCATATGGTGGCCCGTAATTGTTAGCGATATCAAAATGGGTGATCCCGTTGTCGAACGCAGTCCTGAGCAAGTTCTGCTGGGTCTCCAGCGGGGTGATGTTACCGAAATTATGCCACAGACCCAACGAGATCGCAGGCAGCATCAGACCGCTCCTGCCGCAGCGGCGGTACGGTATCTTCTCATAACGTTTTTCATCTGGCGTATACATTCCTTACTCCTTCCACCAGCCATGATCTCCATGATAGATCATCAGCTTTGTCATGCCGCCATCGATACATACATTTTCACCGGTGATGAAGCCGGCCTTGTCCGAACAGAGGAACAGCACCATATGCGCGATGTCCAGCAGGTTCCCGACACGGCCTGCCGGCTGCTGCTCCGCGTCCGGTCCTTCATAGACCGTGTATTCCGTGTCGATCCATCCTGGCGAGATGGAATTGACACGGATCTTCGGTCCCAGGCTCACCGCCATGGCGTGTGTCAGCGCCGAGATCCCGCCCTTGGCCGCCGTGTAGCTCTCCGTCTGCGGTTGGCTCATGCGGTCGCGGGACGAAGAAATGTTGATGATGGATCCGCCTTCCTCAAAATAGGGCAGGAAGAGCTTCGACAGGTAGAACGGTGCGGTCACCCCGACCGACAGTGCGTATTGGAATTCCTCGTAACTGCACGTTTCGATCCCCCGCATCAACGGCGGCGTATTATTGATCAAATAGTCGATATGATCTTCACGCT
>JAFVHC010000382.1 GCA_017474705.1 Bacillota bacterium | reverse complement strand
TCTTCAAAATGGCAGCGGGGCTGGATACCTGCTTCGATACAATCCTTCACGACCCCCAGATAATGATCGATGGCCTGACGTCGGGTCATCTTCAGCTTATAGAAAATGTGGTAATCAGAGCAACTGACCAGGATACCTGTTTCCTGCAGGCCCAGAGTACGGACCAGTTCAAAGTCCTTTTTGCTCGCTCTGATCCAGCTGGTGACTTCAGGGAATTCGTATCCTTTATCGAGGCACTTGAGCACCGCTTCTCGATCCTTCTTGCTGTATAAGAAGAATTCGCTTTGGCGGATGATCCCCTTCGGGCCGCCCAGGCGATGGAGGTAATCGAACAGATCGACGATCTGTTTGGTGGTATATGGTTCTCGGGATTGCTGCCCATCCCGGAACGTGGTGTCCGTGATCCAGATATGCCGGGGCATGTTCATGGGCACCAGGCGCTGGTTGAACATCAGTTTTGGGACCTCTTCATAATTATACAACATACGATACAGATTTGGCTGTTCCACATCCTGCAGCGCATATTCAAAATTCATTACCTCTAACAGATTCGTCTTCGGATTCATTCTCAATTCGCCTTTCGGCGCATTGTCCAATCTCAGATCGCGATCCATTTGACTTCTTCCTTTCCGCACGTTTATGTATGCTTGTATAATTGTATACATTTTCACACGATATGTCAACACTTTAAACAGAAAAACCTCCGTAAATCTATGATCTACGGAGGTTTTTTGCTTTGTCAATGGGTTCAGACTTCTACGATCCAGCCTTCCGGCGCTTCGATGCGGCCCATCTGGATACCCGTCAGCGTCTCGTACAGCTTCTTGGTGATCGGTCCCATCTCGGTCATTCCGCTCGGGAACAGGATGGTCTCACCATGGTTGTCGATCCGGCCGACCGGGCTGATGACTGCCGCGGTACCGCAAAGTCCGCATTCCGCCATATCTTTGACTTCTTCGAACGGGATCTCGCGCTCCTCTGCCTTAAGGCCAAGATAATGCTGAGCGACATAGATCAGCGAACGACGCGTGATCGACGGCAGGATACTGTTGGATTTCGGTGTAACGACCGTACCGTCCTTCGTGACGAACAGGAAGTTGGCGCCACCGGTCTCCTCGACATAGGTACGCGTCCCGGCATCCAGATACATATTTTCGTCGTAGCCTTCCTCATGCGCGGTAACGATCGCATGCAGACTCATGGCATAGTTCAGACCCGCTTTGATATGACCGGTTCCATGCGGTGCCGCACGGTCAAAATCAGAGACTTTCAAAGTCAAAGGCTTGACGCCGCCTTTGAAGTACGGTCCGACCGGCGTGACCAGGATGCGGAACTGATACTCTTCTGCGGGCTTGACGCCGATGACCGGAGAGCTGCCGAACATATACGGACGGATGTACAGAGATGCCCCTGTCCCATAGGGCGGAACCCAGGCTTCATTCGCACGCACCGTCTCTTTGACCGCTTCAAGGAATCGCTCTTTCGGGAAGACCGGCATTTCCAGACGTCTTGCGGAGTTCTCCATACGTTCTGCGTTAAGGTCCGGACGGAAGACGACCGTACGTCCGTCTTCGGTCGTATATGCCTTCATTCCTTCAAATACGGTCTGCGCATACTGCAGGACGCCGGCACACTCGTTCATAACGATATTGCTGTCCGTCGTCAGTCCGCCTTCATCCCAGGCACCGTTTTTGAAATTCGCTACATAACGATAATCTGTTGTCTGATAGCCAAAACCAAGACTACCCCAATCGATATTTTTCTTCTCCAACTAATCCAACCTTCTTTCAAACTTACTATCTTACTTGATCATTCAGCCTCGGAAAAGCTGTCCTTTCCCACGCCGCACAGCGGGCATGCCCAGTCTTCGGGCAGATCTTCGAACGCAGTACCGGCCTCGATACCGTTATCGGGATCACCGATCTCAGGGTCATAGATATAACCGCAGATGTCACATACATACTTCTTCATAATTAAATCCTCCTTTTGGATTGATTAACTGATTCATTCTGCGAGGAACGCTCTTGTCATGGAAAGACAGATGTCCGTTGCGCGTTTGCACGGCTCCATTCCTTCGAATTCGATGGAGATATATCCGTCGAAATCGGATTCCTTGATCATGTGGATGATCTGGCGGACCGGCATGTCGCCCTGACCGGTGATCGCACCGCGCAGCATCATGCCGCCCAGCGTCTCGAACCAGCTGCCATTGTCGCAGTTGAACATCTCGTTCTGTCCCGGAAGCTGATCCTTTGAGCGGATGTAGAAATCCTTCAGATGGATGATCTGCGCGTACGGCAGGCACTTCTTGACAGCGGCGATGTTGTACTCATCGACACACAGGAAGTTGCCGACATCCATGGTCATCTTCATCTGCGGACGATCCAGTCCATCCAGGATGCGGATCAAGCGGTCGGAACCGTTGCAATAGAAGCCATGGTTCTCCAAGGTGGTAGTGATGCCATACCCTGCTGCATAATCGCACAGTTCGCGCGTGCCTTCGAGCATCAAAGGCAGATCCTTCTCAAAGTTGAGCGGTGTATTGCTGGAGAACGGACGGCGGAAACCGGCGATATCATGACGCATCCATTTCAAGCCCAGACGGGCAGCTGCATCGATATGCAGCTTGACACGTTCGATCTCGGCGCGGCGCTCTGCCTCATCCGGCTTGATCAGGTCGGCATTGACGGAATATGTAGAGATCTCCAGATCGATCTTCTTGGCGTATTCACGGACATTGTCGATCAGCTCGGTGTTCAGGCATTTGTTCTTTTCATCCACCAGGGGCAGGTGGAACGGAACGAATTCTATATGCTCGCAGCCATGCTCCT
>JAFVHC010000381.1 GCA_017474705.1 Bacillota bacterium | reverse complement strand
CCTCAATGCGCACGGCGGTCAGCTGATCGATATCATCGCCAAGATCGAGAATCAGTCCGGCGTGGATCACATCGAGGAGATCTGTGAGTACTGCGAAGGCATCATGGTCGCCCGCGGCGATCTGGGCGTTGAGCTGCCGTTCTCCGAGGTGCCGGCAGTGCAGAAGGACATCGTCTCCCGCTGCCGCATGCTGGGCAAGCGTGTCATCATCGCGACAGAGATGCTGGAATCCATGATCGAGAACATCCGGCCCACCCGTGCCGAAGCTTCCGACATCGCCAATGCCATCTATGACGGTGCTTCCGCGATCATGCTGTCCGGTGAATCCGCAGCCGGCAAGCATCCGGTGGAAGTGGTCCGCACCATGGCGGTCATCGCCGAGCAGACCGAGAAGCACATCGATTATGCTGAACAATTCGCCAATATCCGCTTCATCACGCGGACCAACCTGGACGCCATCAGCCACGCAGCCTGCGCCATGGCGGTCGATGTGGGAGCGAAGGCCATCACCGTATCGTCCATGAGCGGTGTGACCGCCCGTATGATCAGCCGGTTCCGCTGTCCAACGCCCATCATCGGCATCACCACGTCGGAAGCGGCCTATCGTAAGCTGGCCCTGTCCTGGGGCGTGACCCCGCTTTTATGCGAGGAATTCCCCTCCATCGACGTCATTTTCTACCATGCGCTGCGTGAAACGGTGGATCTGCTGGATCTGAAGGACGGTGACAACGTCATCCTGACCGGCGGCCTCATCGGCGGCGGCACCAACACGATCCGCCTGGAAAGCGTCAAAAAACGTATCCGTCTTACCCAATAACACAAATCAAGCACAGGAGGTCCAACTATGGCTCTGATCCAAGTCAATTTCGTATCCAAATCCTTGCTGCGTACCGTACCGATCCAGGTCATCCTGCCGGTCGACAAGATCAGCATGTTCTCCAATGAAAAGAGAGAAGAGAAACCCTTCAAGACTTTGTACCTGCTCCATGGCATCCTCGGCAATTACACCGACTGGGTATCCGGCACGCGCATCCAGCGTTGGGCAGAGGAGCGGGACCTGTGCGTGGTCATGCCCAGCGGCGACAACGCATTCTATATCGACCAGCCGGCCAGCATGAACAACTACGGGCAGTTCATCGGTGAGGAGCTCGTAGACATCACACGCCGCATGTTCCCGCTGTCCCGCAAGCGCGAGGATACTTTTATCGCCGGTCTTTCCATGGGCGGTTACGGCGCGATCCGCAACGGCCTGAAATATCATGATACCTTCGGTGCCATCGCCGGCCTGTCTTCCGCGATCCATATCCTGGAGCCGGGCACGCAGCATATGAACATCGCCATGGAAGAAAGTTTCTTCGGCCCGCTGGATGAAGCGGTGAAGAGCGACAAGAATCCGCGGGTGCTCATCGACCAACTGGTCGCAGAGAAAGCCGAGCTTCCGAAGATCTACATGGCCTGCGGCCTGGATGATGGACTGCTGGAAGTCAACAGGACGTTCCGGGATCTGTTCAAAGTCAAGGGGTTCGACGTTACCTACTTTGAAGGCCCCGGTGCGCACGAGTGGGATTTCTGGGACCGTGAGATCAAGAAGGTGCTGGAATGGCTGCCCTTGGACGAAGCCAGCCAGGGCGCCACGAGTGGCAGTATCGATAAATAAAATCATTTGAATGACCGAAAACGAAAGGGAGAAGAAACATGAGCCGTTTTTGCACGCATTGCGGAGCACGTCTGGATGATAATGCCAGGTTCTGCACCAGCTGCGGAAAGATGATCGAGAGCCTTCCGGAGCAGCCGCAGATCCAACAGCCGGATGTCCAGCAGCCTCAAACGCCGGAACAGCCGCAGACATGGACGCAGCCCGTTCCTGTGAACACCGGTGCCTGGCAGCAGCCGGCAGACCAGAATCCCGCCCAATGGACCGGACCTGCCCCGGCTTTAGATCCGAACCAGCCTACGGGCGATCCCAATTGGAATCCGGATCCTCCGGAACAGCCGCCGCAGTGGCCGCCGGAATCCTATCCGGGCTATCCCGGACAGCCCCAGGGTGGAAAGACGATCAGCAAAGGAGCGCTGATCGGGATCCTGTGCGGCGTTCTGGCGCTCATCGGTGTGCTTGTGGCGATCCCGCTGCTTTTGAATCGTGTTCCCACGCTGGATCTGAACAAGTATTATCAGGTCACCTTCAGCGGGAACGACGGCTATGGTTATGCGGACGTTGCATTTGACAGTGAAAAGCTTCTGAAAGACTATGAAAAGAAGTTCAGCACGCCGGAGAAGGCACGGGAATTCGCTTCCTTTGCTCAATATATGCCGTCGCTGTCCAAAACGTATGACCTGAAAAACGATGAGACGGTCACCCTGCAGTGGGAAATGTCCGAAGAAGATCTTAAGTTCTGGAAGAAATACTATGGCGTAGAGATCAAGTGGGAGAACAAAGAGATCAAAGTTGCCGGACTGACGCCCATCGGTACGTTCGATGCATTCGCGTCAGTGGATGTAAGCTTTGAAGGCAACGATGGCTCCGGCTACCTTATCTTGCAGCAGAAGGATGATGCGTATTACGGTTACTATTATTTCGACGCCGATGTATATGATGGCCTGAGTAATGGTGATACCGTTACCGTGACCTGCAAATATGATGAAGCATACATGGCGGAGCAGTTAGGCAAGGTGCCGGAAGCAGCGACCAAACAGTACACGGTCGAAGGCCTGGGCGAGATCAAAGAGATCAATCCCTTCGATCATATCAACATCCGGTACGAAGGCGTCAGCCCGGATCTGACAGCGTACGTCGAATTCAACGAAGACGCCCCGCAGGAACTGAAGGATGCAGTCTACATCGACAACAGCTATATCTACGACCTGAAGAATGGCGATGAGATCACCATCGAGGTCAAGAGCTGGAGCGACGATGCGGAGATCGCTCAGTATTATGGCATCAAAGTCACGGAATGGAGCAAGACCTATACGGTCGAGGCGGAGCAGGAATACATTACGAAACTGGCCGATATCGATGATGCGACGCTGGAACGTCTCAAGAAGATCGCGGATCAGGCCATCCAGGAAGCGGCCGACAACGAGTACGGTGATGAGATCACCATGGTCGACCACTCCTATGTAGGCTTGTACCTGATGACGCCGAAGAACGATGATATGTATTACACGCAGCAGAACTATCTCTACGTTCTGTACAAGATCGACATCACGTCCAAGAGCGGCGGCGCCGGAACGTATTACTACTATCTTGGATTCGAAAATCTGATCAAGAACCGGACCGATGGTGAGATCACCTTCCGCGAGGATTACTACAATACCCCGTCCTCTTCCGTGCGTGCGGGAGAAGTCTATCTGAGCGGTTATGATTCCCTGGATATCTTCCGCCAGAGCGCCATCGAGTACAATAGTGACTCTTATAATTACGAGACGAATGTGAAATGATGCAAAGGAGAGCATGTTCCATGATGAATGATTACAAGATCCACAATCCGATCATTCCTGGTTTTTATCCCGATCCGTCCATCTGCCGGGTCGGGAAGGACTATTATATCGCTAATTCATCCTTTTCCTTTTTCCCGGGTATCCCGCTGTTCCACAGCAGAGATCTGGCGCACTGGGAGTGCATCGGTTATGCGCTGAACGATCCGAAGCAGCTGCGTCTGAATCCGGAGCGTACGTCGGGCGGTCTTTTCGCCCCGACGATCCGCTACCATGAAGGTCTGTTCTACGTGATCGTGGGCAATATGACCACCGGGGAGAACATCCTTGTCACCGCGGAGGATCCGCGTGGACCCTGGTCGGACGTCCACTTGATCGATGGCGTGGGCGGCGATCCGTCCCTGTTCTGGGACGATGACGGGACCTGCTGGTGCAGCTACTCCAAGATGGGCGGTCCGGAGGGCGGTATCGTGAACCGACAACTCGATCTTACGACCTTCCAACTGGTGGGAGAGGAATACCATCTGTGGAACGGCAATGCCTATGACGCGCACAGCCCAGAATCTTCTCACATTTACAAGAAAGACGGATGGTATTATCTGCTCATCGCCGAAGGCGGGACGGAGCATTATCATGCCACGACCATCGCCCGGAGCCGGGAACTGAACGGCCCGTACAAGAACTACCGCGGCAATCCGATCCTGTCCCACGGGCATCTGAGCATGTTCCATGAGATCGTCAACATCGGGCATTCGGACTTCGTGGAGACCCAGACCGGGGCCTGGTACATGGTTTCGCTGGCTTCCCGACCGTACGGTGGTTACCACAAGAACATGGGACGCGAAACATTCATCATGCCCGTCATCTGGGAGAGCGGCTGGCCGATCGTAAGCCCACTGACCGGTAAGTGCGAGATGGAATATCCGGCGCCGGATCTGCCGGAGTATCCGGTCGCACCGGTGGCGGTCGTGGATGATTTCGATGCGCCGCAGCTGTCCTGGCAGTGGAATACGCTGGGCACTCCGCTCAACGATGTATACCGCATCGAAAACAGCCGGCTCGTGATCCGCACAGTGGAGACACCGGTGGAAAACTGGGCACACAACGTATTCGGCGGTTTCCCGGAGGACCCGGAGGAGCGGCGTAAACTTTTTGAAAAGATGATGGCCACCCGGAAGAACGCGAAGTCCTACGCTATGGGATTCGTCGGCCGCAGGCAGCAGCACTTCAGCTATACAGCGGCGGCCTGGATCGAATTTGAACCGCAGACGGAAAAAGATACGGCCGGCCTGATGATCCTGCAGGATTCCACCAACCAGCTGCGCATCGAGATCGCAAAGGAAAACGGCAGAAAGGTCTGCCGCGTGGTGAAGTTCTACAATGTGATCCCACATGCCATGATGGGGGACGTGATCCCGGAGATGGATGTGGAGGAAGGTCTGTACAGCAAGGTGCTGGGCTGCGTCGAACTGGACAGCAGCGAAGCGGAGCTCCGTATCGAGGCAAGAGGCCAGTCCAACAGCTTCTACGTCAATGATCTGCCGGTCGCGGAGAACGTTGACGGCTCCTTCCTGGGGTCGGAAACTTGCGGCGGATTCATCGGTGCGTACATTGCGATGTTCGCCACCGGTGGTGGAACAGAGGTCGACAACGAAGCCGCGTTCGACTGGTTTGGATATCAAGGAGAAGATGAATGACAGAAAATGCAAAAGAGTATCTGGCAAAGATCCAGCCCGGCGCACAGCCGCCGCTTGGTCTGACCGATCCTGAATTTGTGGATCGGTTCGCAAGCTTCGCTTTCGATGAAGTGATCCACATGCCCCTGGTGGAAGGGCAGGAGCCGATCGATGACAGGACCCGGTTCATGGCCATCCTGGCAACACTGCTCGGCTGCCAGGGACTGGATGAGTTCAAGATCATGCTGCCGGCTGCGCTGAACGTGGGTGTCTCTCCGGCGGAAGCTAAAGAGATCATCTATCAGGCGGTGGATTATCTGGGCATCGGCCGGGTCATGCCGTTCCTGACTGCGGCAAATGAAGTTTATAAGCACCGCGGGGTCGCGTTGCCTTTGGAACCGGCTGCTACCACCACCATGGAAGATCGGCTGGAAAAAGGTAATGCTGCCCAGATCGAGATCTTCGGCGAAGGCATCCGGGCGTCCTGGACCAAGGGGCCGGAGGAACGCCGTCCCATCAGTAAATGGCTGGCCGACAACTGCTTCGGTGATTATTACACGCGTAAGGGTCTGACCCTGAAAGAGCGGGAAATGGTCACCTTCTGCTATTTGGCTGCCCAGGGCGGCTGTGAGCCTCAGCTGATCGCGCACGCAAAGGGCAATATGAACATGGGCAATGATCGACTGTTCCTGTATCAGATCGTTTGCCAATGCCTGCCCTACATCGGCTACCCGAGAAGCCTGAACGCCCTGACCTGCATCGACAAAGCGGCGGAGAATGCCTGAATCCTGTATGTGAAGGAAAACAAAAAGCCCCGGAGCTCATAGCTTCAGGGCTTTTGATTTGCCGTTGAACGATCAATCGATCGCCTTTCGCACTTCGCGTACGCTTAAGCCTTGTTCTTTTGCGATGCGGGCCAGGTCATCGTATTCCGGTTTGACGCGTTCGGTGCCATAACCGGTGGAACGCTTGACACGGACGTCGCCGTAGGGCGTCGCAACGGTCTCCTGCGTGCGCTCCAGAGTATAGCGTTCCAGCTTCGCTTCACGGACGCCGATGGTGGTGGTGTGCTGGAAGAGCAAGCGGACCAGAGCATCTTTCTGTTCTGCATGGCACAGTACGCTGATCAAGGTGCCCGGACGGGACTTCTTCATGCCGATGGGCTGGGTGAAGACATCCAGCGCGCCGCCGTCGAAAAGACGGTCCATGGCGAACCCGATCTCCTCGGCCGTCATGTCGTCCACGTTGCAGGACAGCTCCAGTACTTCATCCTGACCCTTGACTTCGGTCTCGCCCAGGAAGGCGCGGACGCAGTTGGCCCGCTCGAAATCCTTATGGCCCATACCGTAGCCGATCTTCTGGACCTGCATCATGGGCATCGCACCGAAGCGGGTCACGAAATGTTTCAGCAGGGCGGCACCTGTCGGTGTGCACAGTTCGGATTGGATGGCACCGCCGTAGATCGGCACATCCTTAAGGATATATGCGGTGGCCGGTGCAGGCACGGGCAGGATCCCATGCGCGCAGCGCACGGTTCCGGCACCCACGTGGACCGGCGATGCAATGATCTGATCGGGATGCAGTTTGTTCAGCAGATAGCATACCATGGAAACGTCGGCGACGGCATCCATCGTGCCGACTTCATGGAAGTGGATCTCGGAGACCGGCATGCCGTGGGCGTGGCTTTCCGCTTCAGCGATGAGGCCATAGACCGCAAGCACGTCTTTCTGCACATTTTCAGGCAGATCCATGTGTCCGGTCACGATATGCTCGATATCGTGCATACCGCTGTGATGATGGTGATGGCCGTGGTCGTGGTCATGGTCATGGTCGTGGTGGTGCTCGTGTTCATGGTCATGGTCGTGATGGTGCTCGTGCTCATGGTCATGATCGTGATGATGCTCATGTTCGTGCTCATGATCATGATGGTGATGCTCGTGCATGTGCTCGTCTTCTTCCTGTCCATCGACCAGCACGTGGATATGCGTGCCGGTGATGCCGCATTTGACGGCACTTTCTTTTTCTATTTGTACATGGGGGATATCCAGGGCGTTCAATTCCTGCAGAACAGCAGCTGGGTCATCGAACAATTCCAACAGCGCGGCGGACAGCATATCGCCGGCTGCACCCATACCACAGTCCAGATATAGCGTCTTCATAATGTACCTCCTGAAAATAAGACTATATTCAGTATAGCAGATATCGGAGAAAAAGCAAGAATTGCAATCCACCGGCCTATCTGCTATAATTTTCGCAGGAACAGAATCTATCTCTGCAAGGAGTTTTGTTATATGAAACTGATCACATTTGCAGTGCCCTGTTATAACTCAGAAAGCTACATGAGCCACTGCGTGGAATCCCTGCTGTCCGGGGGCAAGGACGTGGAGATCATCCTGGTCGATGATGGATCGACAGATGGCACCGGTGCCATTGCGGATCGGTACGCGGCCGCGCATCCGGACATCATACGGGTCATCCACCAGGAGAACGGTGGTCATGGCGAGGGTGTGAACCAGGGACTGGCCAATGCTTCCGGCCTGTACTATAAAGTGGTCGATTCGGATGACTGGGTCAATGAAACCTCGCTGTCCCATGTGCTGGAGACCATCCGCGAACACCTGCGGTCCGGCTGGCAGGTGGATCTGTATATCACCAATTTCGTGTATGAACATATAGAAGAGGGGTATCAGAGGGTCGTCGAATACAGCAAGGTCTTCCCCGTCGAACAGATCTGCACCTGGGGCGGCATCAAAGGCTTCAAACAGTGGGACTACATGATGATGCATTCAGTCATCTATCGGACGGAAGCGCTGAAAGAAAGCGGTGTGCACCTGCCCAAGCACACGTTCTACGTGGACAACATCATGGTCTATCAGCCGCTGCCGCACATGAAGACGCTCTGCTATCTGAACGAGAATTTCTATCGATATTACATCGGTCGTGACGGGCAGTCCATCGAAGAAGACGTGATGATCCGCCGGGTCGACCAGCAGATCCGCGTCACAAAGATCATGCTGAACAGCTATTCCTACGCGGAACTGGCCAAGCTGCCCCGTCCGTTGTACAAGTACATGATCAACTACATGAGCAAGATCATGTGCATCACATCCATGTTCCTGCTGCTGGCAGATCATAAGAACGGGACCGAGGTGCATACGAAGGAACGGGATCAGCTGTGGCAGGAGGTCAAAGAACGGGATCCGAAGTTCTACCGCAGGCTGCGCACACAGGTCGTAAGCTGGTGCGCGACCATCCCCGGGAAATATGGCCCGAGGATCAGCATCTTCCTGTATCATATCGCCCAGAAGATCTTCAAATTCAACTAAAAAGAGACCCGGCACAAGGGTCTCTTTAATCGTAAAGTTTTTTCAAAAGCGGTGATTCGCGGCGGAAGATCAGGAAATAGAAGGGTATGACCAGGGCCAGGGCACAATACACATCGATGACCGAATGCTGCTTGAGGAACACGGTCGACAGGGTGATCATGATGGCCAGCACCGGTGATCCGTAATAGAGGATCGGATACTTCTTCAGCGGTTTGTACCGCCACAGGGCGATGGCTGTGACAATGGAATTGTACACATGGATGCTGGGGCAGACGTTGACCGGCGGGTCTCCTGCCCAAAGCGTGTTCATAGCCCAGGAGAACAGCCCTCTCGTCTCGATGATGGGGCGCAGGTCCTGACCGTTGGGGAACAGGGTATAAACGATCAGGCAGAAGTTCATGCCGGCGTACAGGCAGATGTTGTGCCGTACAAACAGCTCCGGTGACTTGAAGAAAAAGAAGACCTTTGTCAGAAACACGTAGACGAACCACATGAAGTAGGGGATCACGAACCAGAGCACGAAGGGGATCTTGTCGTCCAGCTTGTCATGAAGCACATAGTACGGAACATGGATCGTACGGTGCTGCAGCCAGGTGAACCAGGCAAGATACAGTAGTTCATATGAAAGGATCCAAAAATGACGATAGTCGTGCAGGATCTTTTTGATGTCCGGTTTCAAGGGCAATATTACCTTTCCAGAATAAATATATTAGGATTTATACCATAAATCAGGGAGAAATGCAATGCGAATACGGTATCTTAGCAATACAGAGGAGATTTTGAAAGCTTCCCGGTTCCTGGTGCGAAGCCCGGAGGAGATGCGTGGCCGCTGGCTGACCTTATGCCCGGAAGCCAGCCGGCTCGCCATGGAGATCGGCTGCGGCAAGGGTCGGTTCATCGGAGAGATGGCCCTTCAGGATCCGAAGACCCTGTTCCTCGGGGTGGAAAAGTTCTCCACGATCCTGGCGCGCAGTATCATGAACAATGAAGCGGAGGAACCTTTGAAACCTAATCTGCGTCTGATCCGTGCGGACGCGCTGGATCTGGACGAGGCTTTTGCTGATGGCGAGCTGGACCGGCTGTACCTGAATTTCAGCGATCCCTGGCCGAAGGACCGGCACGCGAAACGCCGCCTGACGTCCGACCGATTCCTGCCCTTGTACGCCCGCTGGCTGAAACAAGGCGGGGAGCTGCATTTCAAGACGGACAACGACGCCCTCTTCCCATGGTCGGTGGAATCTCTGCGGCAGAACGGATGGAAGATCGTATTCCAGACGGACGACTGGCACGCCTGCCCGGAGCAGAAGGGCGACGTCATGACCGAGTATGAGATCCAGTTTTCTGAAGCCGGCAAGAAGATCCACAAACTGACCGCGGTCTATGCCGGGTCTGATACCAGCGCTTTATAAAGCGCGCGCAGCAGGAGGAAAGAAAGCAGACCGCCGGTCAATGCGGCGGGCAGCAGTTCCGCCCAGGATTCCAGCAGGACGATCTCATAGCGGGCCATCAGGACCTGTGCCGCATTGATCAGTAAGTGCATCAGGATGGCCGGCCAAAGGGAGCCGCTCATCCAGGTCAGAAGCGCGGCCACGGTGCCGAAGCAGAAGGCATAAGGCAGCTGCTGCAGGTTCAGATGCAGGATACCGAAGACCAGACCGCTCAAGGCGGCGGCAGGCCACATCCCAAGACTTCTGCACTCTGTCAGATAGACACCGCGGCAGGCCCATTCTTCAAAGAAGGCGGGCAGGAGTGCGGAAGCCAGTAAGGCCAGGGGCAGCGGGTCGGCCAGGATCTGGTCCATCGCGGCGGTCACCGGGTTGGGGAAGACCAGTTCGCTGAGGGCGGAGACGAGGAGGAGCGGAGGCTGGATCAAAAAAGCAGTAAGGAAAGCCGCGCCTATGGCCAGCATCGGACGCTTCGGCCGGCGGAAACCAACGTCACTTGCCTGATGCCCGAGCCGGCGCATCCCCCAAAGGATCGGCAGTCCGAACCAGAGGCCGTAATGGAGCAATGACCGCAGCCAGTAAGGCGGCATGATACCGACAGCCTGATAGAAGGCCGCCATCACAAAAGCGCCTGCCACGAAGCAGACGAGGATGATGCAGAAGAAAACATTGGCACGGGAGAATGAGTTCATAACTTGCAATCCTTCAGGGACTATGATATAATAATAGTGTATTAATATTTGTTAAAATTAAATTGCATGAAAGGAAATACAAAAATGGCTAATATTTTCAATGACAGCAATTTCCAGCAGGAAGTCCTGAATTCCGAACTGCCCGTCGTGGTCGATTTTTATGCAGACTGGTGCGGCCCTTGCAAAATGATCGGACCGGTCATCGAGCAGCTGGCCGAGGCGTATGCCGGCAAGATCAAGGTCGGCAAGGTCAACGTGGATGAGAACATGGAGCTTGCTTCTCAGTATCGCATCATGAGCATCCCGGCAGTCATGTTCTTCAAGGACGGCAAGGTGCAGGATCAGATCATCGGTGCTGTGCCAAAGGCGCAGATCGAAGCGAAGTTCCAGGCACTGCTGTAAGATAAGGACGCACGAAAAACAATAGCAGGTAAGGGCATAAGCCCGAACCTGCTATTTTTCTTTTTTGTGGAACAGGGCGAAAAACTTTTTCAGAAAGGCAGGCAGTTCATGCTCCGGCCCATTGCGCGTCATGCCTGAGAATACAGGATGGGAGAACGTCTCGCGCTCTTTTTCCAGCTGTTTGATATCGGCACCGGCCAGGTGTTTCTTTTCCAGACGGTAGTCGATATAGCGTTTGATCAGTGTATACAGGACCGTGAAGACCGGTACGCCGAACAGCATACCGGCGATGCCCAAAGTGCTGCCGCCCACGGTAACAGCGAAGATGATCCAAAACGGTTTGATGCCTAAAGTACCGCCCAGGATGTACGGCCCCAGGATGTTGCCATCGAACTGCTGCAGGATCAGGACCATGATCAGGAAGACCAGAGCCTGTGTAGGAGAGCTCAGGAAAAGGATGAGTGCGGAGGGTACAGCGCCGAAGACCGGGCCGAAATAAGGAATGATATTGGTCACACCGACCAGTACGGCGATCAACAGCGGATAATCCAGACGCAGGATCAGCATCAGGAAATAGCAGATGATACCGATGATGAGGGAGTCGATGATCTTGCCCAGGAAAAAGTACTTGAAAATGTTGGCCGTTTCATTGCCGACGTTCAGGATCAGCATGGCGTGATCCTTGCGGAACATGGCGTAGATGATCTTTTTCACTCCATGGATCATGCGTTCACGGTCCGCGATCAGGTAGATGGACACGATCAGACCTATGATCAGGTCGACGATGCTGCTGGCAAGACTCACGAATGTGGAGTAGATCTGCGGGACCAGGTTGCTCAGGAATTTCTGGATACCGGTGGTGAGATTACCCAGCTGACCGTTGATGATATTGACGAACTCGTTGGAGTCGATGTAATTGGATACCGGCAAGGTGTCCCAACGGTCTGCCAGTTTGTCGACCCGGCTGATCAGACTGCTTGCAGCATCGGTCGCCAATGTTACGATGGTCGAGATGGAGTTGATCAACTGCGGGATGACATAAACGAAGGTGAGCACCAGGATGCCCAGGATGATGATATAGCAGTCGACCATGGCGAAGAAACGGATCATCCCGGAACGCGGTTTAGTGGATGTCCGCCATTTTTTAGGGATGGGCAGACGCTTCTTCGATGTGCGGATGTTGGTCCGCCACTGCGCAAAAACATCTTCCAGACGGGATACGGCAGGGGCTACAAAAAAGGTGATGATCAAGCCGAAGATGATGGGCCTCATGATGGAGAAGATCCCCAAAAGCCCCTTAAAGTGCGCCTTCTGTACATAGTTGTAGAACAGAATGCCTCCGGCAACGACGATGAACATCCACAGGAAGTAGGGGAACAGTGCCCGCATCCTGGTCTTCAGGTTTTCTTTAGACATAAGCGCTCCCGATCAATACCAGGTCTTCTTCTTTTTGATGGCTTCTTCTTTTTCATCCTTGCGGCGTTTGAGCATCTTCATTTTATCGATCGCGTGGATGAAAGCACGGATGGTCTCGCTGATACGTTCCCCGTCTTCAGGCTTGACCATGAGCAGCTGAAACGCCTGTTTCAGGAATTCGCCGCGTTCTTTCTTGATCTGCACGGTCAGATAGGTCTTGTTGTGCCGCGTGCTGAGTCCGGTCGTGATCATCTGTGACCAAGGAACGAACAGATTGCTGTTATATACATAGATGCCGTCCTGCGTCATGACCCAGCGGCTCGTGGAGAAAGGCGCGACCACGAAGATGAGCAGTCCCAGGATGAGTGAAGCGGGCAGGAGCGCATCCACGTCGCGCATGGTCTCGAACTTCGAGATATCCAGAATGAACAGCCCGGCGACGACAAGGATGAGGAGCAGGCAGACGATACGCAGCACTTTCATGCCGGTGCGCGTTTCCTCCATGACGTAGAGGACCTCACCATGCTCTCCCTTCTTGTAGGCTTTCATCTCGATGGATGAGTTTATGTTGCGGACCAGCATGAACAAAAACGCCACGCTGGTGATGACGGTAAAAATGACCAAGTGGCTATCCTTCCCTTCTTAAGGATCAGATCTTGGAATCGATCAGCGCGGAGCTGATCTCGTCCAGATTGAAGTGTGCATCGGTCTCGGTACCCGTGCGCGTGGTCGGGCTGGGATCGATGAAATGACGCGTCCGGCCTTCCTGAGGCTCACCCTGCACTTCCGGCAGAGGACTGAGCTGATCGACATCCACGCCGGTCTCTGCCAGGACCTGTGTCAGGCGGTCGAAGATCTGCGTCATATCTTCGCAGTGGCTGTTGTACAGATAGCGGCGGAGCAGACGGTTGTAGGATTCCTGGAATTCGACCAGATTGGCGCGCAGCTTGAGCGCTTCTTCGCGAAGACCGCCCAGTTCGGCCGTAACGTCGGACCGGATATGAGCAGCATCCTCTTTGGCCTTGGCGATGATGGAATCTGCCGCGAGCTGTGCCTCGATCACCGCTTTGTTGATGGCATTCTCACGGCCGCGATACTCTTCGATGAGCTTGTCTTTCTTCTGCAGCTCGTTCTCCAGATCGACGATATAACTGTCAACTTCGGTAGTGTCAAATCCTTTACGGACGATAGTAAAATCTTTCATGGCAGCCTCCCCATAATATACTAATATAATTATAACACGAACTTGTTTCAAGTAAAGATATAAATCAACGAAAATGATATAATTTTAAGGTTTTGATAATGCCTTGCCCCCTCGGATCCGATGGCCTTTTGATTGACAATGCCATGGGATGAGACTAAAATGGAGCAATGATCTTGCTTGTGTTTTACGTTTGAAAGAAAGTGTGTTTTTATGAAACAGTATATCATTCAGGCGTATCAGGCGTCGAAACGCGGTGGATATCTGCAATGCACGCTGCAGGAGAACGGGCGGATCTCTCTTCGGGGAGAAGCCGTGCTGGTAGCGGTATCGGAGATCGTCGCGGTGCTGTAAAAAGGTAGTAGTATGAGAAAAAGAAATGATGTGGAACACCTTCACGCAAATGTGTTCCGAAAACTGGTGGTCCTGCATATGCTGCAGGCACTGGTGTTTTCCATCACCGGCATCGTGGACTGCGCCGTGGTCGGCCAGGTGCTGGGGGAAAGCGGTTTGGCCGGAATGAAGCTGGCCATGCCGATCTTTGCCATCCAGTACTTTTTGATCGGCAGCGTGCTCAGCAGCGGCCTTTCGGTCCAGATGACCAGGGTTTTGGGGCAAGGCCGCAGGGACAGCGCCAATCAGTGCCTGCTGTGGGCCCTGACGCTGGTAGCTGGGATCTCAGGCCTTCTGTTTTTGGCAGCGCTTCTGTTTCCGAACGCATCGACCCGCCTGTTTGCAGGCAATGCGGATGCAGCGGTCTTTGGCTTTACCAAAGGATATCTGCTGCCCATCATGTGGGGCTCACTGCCGATCATTCTGCAGGGGATCCTGAGTACGGTCTGCGCGCTGGAAGGTGCGGGCCGCAGGATGACGGTCTCCGTGATCATGGTATTGGTGGTCGACATCGTGGGTGATGGACTGGCTGTCATACTGAAGGCCGGTATGGTGGGTATCGCGGTCGCCAGTGTCGCGGCTTATATAAGTGCGTGTCTGGTCCTGGCCGGACAATTCTTCAGCAAACAAACGATCTTCCGCAGGGAACGGCTCCGCTATGAAAAAGGCCTGATCTTGGGAACGATCCAGGCCGGACTGCCGATGGCGGTCAAAGGAGTCTGCGAGTTTTTCTGCCCGGTCGCGATCAACCGGTTGATGCTGCAGTATGGGACCGTGACTGGTCTCGCGGCGCTTTCGATCCAGGACGCAGCCCGCTATCTGCCGTTGGCGTTTTGTGAAGGCCTGGCAGCGGCAACCTTGCTGGTCACGGGCATGTACGCCGCAGAGGATGATGCGGAAGCCTTGCATCAGGAGCGGAAGACCATTTTGATCTATGGTCTGGGGATCGGGGCCCTTTGGGCGCTCATACTGGCGGCATCAGCACCTTTGTCCATCCGGATCTTCACCAATGACACAGCACTGCGCGCATTGGGGCTTTCAGCCTTCTTATGGTACCTGGCAGGGGTCCCCTTCATCAGTCTGAATTATGCGATCCGTGCCTATCTCCAGGGCGAGGGTGGAGAGAGAAAGGCCAGTCTCTATACTCTGATCAACCAGTTGCTGCTGCCGGTCCTTATCGCCTGGATCTTTGGCCGTATCTGGGGCATCTTTGGAATCTTTGCCGCCTTCGCGGTGCATGAAGCGGTGCTTCTGCTGCTTTTCGCACTCTTCCGGCTGACCGCGAAAGACCGCACGATGGAACGACTTGCGATCATCGGCGAGATCCGGGGGAGCGCGACGACGGTCGATGAGGTGATGGCTGCTTCCGAAAGCGTGATCCGACTGTGTGCGGCGCATGGGATCGACCACAGGCAGGCGTATCACATCGGGCTTTGCCTGGAAGAACTGGCAACGAACGCTCTCAAACACGGGTTCAAGTACATGAGGTCCGGGGACCTGGAATATCGGTTCGTGATCGCGCCGCAGGCTTTGATCCTGCGGGTGCGGGACAATGGCCGACCTTTTGACCTGATCGAGCGGTATAAACTTCTGAACCCGGAGGATCCCGCGTCCCTCTTAGGCCTGCGCGTCATTTTCGCCGCGGCCGAGGACATCAGCGTTTCACATACGTTTGGGTTGAACAACGTCTGCATCCGGATATCGAGAGAACCGGAACATGCAGGATCACAGAACTAAAAAAGGGTGCAGGCGGCACCCTTTCATTTTTTATCTCAGAATCTCCAGATACACACTTCTGCCGGGTCCTACCAGTACGTCGAAAGCAAATTCCGAAGGCGCAGTACGGGTACGGGCAGCATCGCCTCGTTTGCTCGGTCCAGGCAGCTGCAGCGACTGCGTGTACTCGACACCGGTCTCCAGATCCTTAAGACCGCGGCAGGTATCGCGCACCACGATGCGCACCCGGGAGAGTATGGGCCGGAAGGAGTGGACACATAGGATCTCATCTTCATAGCTGATCAGACTGACTTTGGGTTCGGAACCAAGGTAAACACCGCGGCCGATGGACAGGATGGAATCGATGGTCCGGATCACTTCGGCCGGCAGCTGGTACAGATCCGCGAAGTTCTCCGGTACGTTCAGGATGAAGAAGCGGCCCTGCCCGTAATAGTCCTCCGTGAGGATCGGGAAATTGTCTTCTCCCGACAGCATAAGGATATCGGCCCAGGTGGCGTTCGTCTTGTAGTCCAGCGCTTCGAACAGCACCGGCTGCGCGCCTTTGGCATAGCTTATACCAGAGTAATCATGATCGATGCGGTCGATCATATATTCCTGCCCCATGACGTGGCGATGGGTCAGACGGACGCTGGTCATGTCCTGGATCCCACGCTCGTACATTTCGTGGAAGAAGCCGATGGTCACAATGGCAGTGCCGCCGCGGCGTACATATGCTTCCAGTGTTTCCATGGCATCCGGTTTGCAGGCGGCCCGCTGCGTCATAAGGACGGCCGGTGCGTCTTCCGGAAAGTCAGGATACAGTTCCAAAGCCGCGCCGCACATACCCAGATAACTGCACAATTGATCCTCTCCGTTGGCATCGAAGGGTTCCCAGACTGCTGTGCCGATAGGTTTTCCGGCATGATCCAAGAAGCGGTCGACGCGGCGCAGGACAGGTTCCATGGCATACAGTGCGGGCGAGTCCAGAAGCCCTGGGAAATTGAAGAGCGTAAGCTCCTTTGCACCGCCGAGCAATGTGAATTCCGCCTGCTCCAGCCAGCGGCTGAGATTGTCGGATGAACCTCCAAGATCGATCCAGCCACCGCCGTTGCGGGCTGGCGCGGTATTCTCCAGCAGGCGCATGAGAGAGTAGGACTCATAGCGCTGCAGATGCTGCGCAGCATACAAAGGCTCCCGGGTCTCTGTGCCGGTATAGACCATGTCGAAGATGTTCCGCTGGGTCATGGGCGTGTACCCGCATTCATGGTAGCTTTCATACCAGTTCGGATATTTGATGATGAAGTTCAGCCGGGGGTTGACTCGCTTGGCTTCTGCCACCATCTCCCGGGAGAAATCCGTCATCTGCTGCTGACGGAAGTCTTTCCAGCTAAGGCTGCCCTTGGCCTGGATGCACATTTCACAGCGGCAGGAAGTGAAGAAGAAATCGTCCAGGATGATCTCATCGAAGACCGAGGCGGCCTCACGTACGATCTCCAGATAGGTCTCCCTGTGCCGGGGGTCGGTATAGCAGAAGGTGTCGAAGATGGTCGGTTTCTGCACGTCATCCACGAGTACGGTGGACGTGATCCCGCCGGAGACCGTCAACCCGTAGGATTCCAGCAGGGCTTTGATCTCGCGCAATCGGCGGACCGGTACGTCGACCGTGCCACGGTGGTTTTCAAGATATACTTTTTTCAGCGGGACGTGCTGCCGATACTGGCTGACCCCGCGGCGGATCTCATCATCGGATGCCTTAGCAGCATAATAAGCGAACATGTAGCTGGCAATGGTGAAATGGCGATAGGGTTCCATGGGAAAAACCTCCATAAGCTTGAACTTGCCTGTATTATACCAAAAAAAGCGGTGGAATGATGAACATTATGGATTTTTCAGGAAAATACATCTTGACCTGTATCCGGGTCCCGGTGCTATCATATACATGGAGGATCTTTCAATGGATAAAAACATAAAAATGGTCATGTTCGATCTGGACGGAACACTGCTCCCGATGGACATGGACGAGTTTACGAACGGATATTTCAAATTGCTGGCGGCCAAGGCGGCTCCGCACGGCTATGAGCTGACTTCCCTGGTCAAGGGGATCTGGCACGGAACGGCCGCCATGGTCCGCAACGATGGCGGCTGTACGAACGAGGAAGCATTCTGGAAGGATTTCACCGCAACCTTCGGCACGGAGGCTTTGCAGGACAGACCGCTGTTCGAAGAGTTCTACGCCAAGGAATTCCAGCAGGCTAGAAGTTTATGCGGATACAATCCTAAAGCCGCGGCCATCGTCGGATGGATCAAAGAACAGGGCACGCGGGTCGGCCTTGCCACGAACCCGCTGTTTCCCGCGGTCGCGACGGAGAGCCGGATCCGCTGGGCGGGTCTTACGCCGGAGGAGTTCGAGTTTTATACCACCTACGAAAACATCGGATATTGCAAGCCCAACCCGGACTATTACCGGGAGATCCTGCGGCGCGTCGGCCTTGGGCCGGAGGAATGCGTGATGGTGGGCAATGATGTGACAGAAGATATGATCGCCCGGACGCTGGGCATGGACGTCTTCCTGCTGACCGACTGCATGATCAACAAGAACAATGAAGACATCGAACAGTATCCGCATGGATCGTTCGATGAGCTGAAGGAATACCTGCAGAGCATTTTATGAAAAAACTCATCATCATACTCGGGGTCGTCGGTGTATCGATCTCAGCCCCGCTGATCCGCGTCTCGAGCGCGCCGTCCATGGTCCTGGTCCTGTACCGCGTCCTGATGGCGGCCTTGCTGCTAGGCCCGGTCATCGCATTGAAAAACCGCGTGGAACTGCGGCGGATCCGCCGCGGAGACTTGGCTTTGTGTCTGGTCAGTGGTTTGTTTCTTGGCCTGCATTTCTCCTGCTATTTCGAGGCGCTCAGGTTCACTTCGATCGCGTCTGCGGTGGCTTTGGTGGATACAGAGGTGTTTTTTGTCGCCTTCATGCTCCTGATCCTGTTCAAGGAGCGGATTCCATGGCTGGCCTGGATCGGCATCATCATTACCTTCGTGGGCAGCGTGCTCATTGCCTGGGCGGACGCCGGTGATGGGTCCAACATGCTGCTGGGCGACCTGATCGCGCTGACCGGCGCCCTTTGCATGGCGGTCTATACCATCATCGGCAAGACCGTAAGACAAAGGATCACGACGACCACATACACGTTTCTCGTGTACCTTTCCGCCGGGATCACGGTGCTCGTCATCCTGCTGTGTTCCGGCAAGCCGCTGATCGGATACGAGCCGGTCAATTGGTGGACGGCTCTGGGCATGGCGGTCTTCTGCACGCTTCTCGGACACAGCGTCTTCAGCTGGGGACTGAAATACGAAAGCGCGGCTTTCATCGCAACGGCCAAGCTGCTGGAGCCTGTATTTGCCAGCCTTTTAAGCCTGCTGCTGTTCCGGGAGATGCCGAAGGCGGCGGTCATCATCGGAGGGTGTATCGTGGTCGCGGGACTCATTCTGACTACCGGTTGCATTAGCGGAAGAAAAAAGATACAATAGGACAATAAGATTTTGAGAGGACATGATCCATGGAACAAAGAGGTGAGACCATCATCCGATTGATCCCGGGCGGAGCCGCCGGATGGTGCTATTATTCCAAAGAGATCCGTTTAGAAAAGGCGCTTGGCAGAAACGGCCGCAGACCGTGGATCGAAGCTGCCGTCGTCCAGCCTGACGGGTCGATCCTGTTCGGAGACGGAGCGGCCTTTGCCGACAGTGAATCCATCGATACACCGGTGCTGGCATCCACGGGAATTCTTTTGAACAAGGAGCAGAGCGCCTTCCGTATCGGACTGCGCCTGTTGGAAGATACGGAAGCAGAAGAGGTCAAGGTCATTTGGCGGGCTTACTGCAAAGGCAAGAAAAACCCTGTGGAAGAAGAGATCGAGGAGCGGCCGGAGGATCCGGAAGAGTCGGCGCCGGTACCAACACAGGCGGAAGATCTTTATATCGAGGCTGTCCCCGGCAGCATCCTCAAGGGGCATAAATTCATGTTTACCTGCCATCGTCCGGCCGGAGTACAGGATCCGGTCCAATGGGCTGTGGTCGGTGAGGACAACGGCGCGATCAACGGCTATGGCATGTACACCGCACCGGATCATCCGGGCGTATTTGAAGTGACCGCACAGGTCGGAGACATGAAAGCTTCCGCCTACGTCGTGGTCAGAGATCAATGATCGGACAGGAGAGATATTTTGTTACGTTATTTATCAGCCATCGGCATGAGTCGGTGCACGGGTACCAAAGCGATCTCCGCATGGACCAAGACCTATCTGGATAAGCGCACGGATCGTCCCACGACCTTCAAGTGGCCGGGCAGCGATCAGACACAGCTGGAATTCAGGCATGAGATGGGGCCGTTCCGGCTGATCCTGAAAGCCGCGCCGGAAGCGGGCGGTGTGATGCATGTATATTCGGCGCTGCCGGGCGTCCGTCCCGGTTCGTTCTCTCGGCTGGCCGGCTGGGAACTGGGCATGGAGGATACGCATCTGGTCGTCTTCGGCGAGGACGAGGTGAACGGGAATCCGCTGGTCGTCCGTATGGAAGAGACAGGGAAGATGATGAACCTGCCCATCCCCAAAGGGGGCGAGGGCGGTACACTGCACTATGCAGGCCTTTCCATCGAGGGGAAAGTCATCCTCGGTATGATGCGTACGGAAGAGGATGAACGGGCTTATGAGGAAGAAGATCAATGGCGCCAGGAGATGCTGGGCAAGCTGCGCGCCGGAGATCAGGAAGCGATGAAGGCCATGGAAGAAGAGATGGCCTATCAGGACCAGGAGATAGAAGCCCGGATGCAGCATGAGGATATCTTTACGGTGCTGGAAGGCTTCTTCATGCCGGTCGAAGATCTTTTCAGCGGGGTCTATTCCACACTGGGCACGATCCTGGACGCGGACAAAGTCCTGAATCCGGAAACGGAGGAATGGGTCTGGCATCTGCAGCTGGACGTAATGAGCAGTGCACTGGACGTATATATCCACCCGGACGATCTGGTGGGCATGCCGCTGGTCGGATGCCGGTTCCTGGGCAAGGTACTGCTGGTCGGCAGCCTGAGGATCTGAAAACGAGGAGAACGACATGAACGGACAACAGATGGAACGGACTTTACAACAAGCGGTCGCAGACGGCTTTATTGCCGGCGGGAACCTCATGGTCCTGAAAGATGGCAAAGAACAGTTCTATTGTCAGGCGGGCTTTGCGGACCGGAAGGCGGGCCTTCCGATCGAACGCAATACCATCTTCCGCCTGTATTCGATGAGCAAACCGATCACCGCGGCAGCGGTCATGATCCTGATGGAAGAGGGCAGGATCGATCTGATGGACCCGGTCTCTATGTATATCAAGAGTTTCCGGGATCAGAACGTCTGGACGCCCGAAGGTCTTGTGCCCGCAGAGCGTCCTGTGGAGATCCGGGATCTGCTGTCGATGACCAGCGGCCTGGTCTACGGCGGCGGTCCTTCCGTGCCGGAACAGGAAGCGCAGAAAGTCTTCGATGAAGCCATCGCGAAGCTGGGCACGGAGGAGGAGATCGGTACCGTGGAGATGGCGGAGCGCCTGGGTGCCTGTCCGCTGATGTTCCAGCCGGGCTCATCCTTCATGTATGGCACTTCGGCCGACGTGCTTGGCGCCATCGTGGAAGTGGTCAGCGGACTGCGATTCGGGACCTTCCTCAAAGAGCGTATATTCGAACCTCTGGGCATGGAAGATACCGGGTTCTATGTGCCCGCGGGCAAACAAGGCCGCCTGGCCAAAGTCTACGTCAACGGACAGAGCGACAAAGAATACAAGTTTTCACATCTGGACATCCAGAATGAAATGAAGTTTGCACCGCGATTTGAATCCGGCGGAGCGGGTCTGGTATCGACGATTACGGATTATGCGCGTTTTGCCACGATGCTGCTGAATGGTGGGACATATAAGGGGCAGCAGATCCTTAAGGAGAGCACCGTCCGCTATATGACCGGGCATCATCTGACGGCACCGCAGCAGGCGGCCATGGACTTTGGATGGCCGGGACTGGCCGGGTACAGCTATGGCAACCTGATGCGGACGCTGGTCGACCCGTCAAAAGCCGTGCATATCGTCTTCGCCGGTGAATACGGTTGGGACGGTTGGCTCGGCGCCTATTTCTGCAACGCACCGGAGGATCGGATGACCTTCCTGCTGATGTATCAGTTGACGGATACCGGCACGACGCGGCTGACGCGCATGCTGTTAAATGAATTGGGAGCTGCTTTATGAACAACGACTATCAGGTGATCGCCTTCGATATGGACGGGACCCTGCTTACGACAGACAAGAAGATCTCAGCGGATACGATGCGCGCGATGCAGGAAGCGGTCGAAGCCGGAAAACAGATCATCCTGTCGACCGGGCGTACGGATGCGGAGCTCGCTGCTTATCGCGAAGCCCTGACCGATGTGCGCTACGGCATCCTGGAGAGCGGCGGCCTTCTCTATGATTTTCATGAGAAGAAAACGCTGGACAACTCCCCCATCAGCCCGGAGAACGTGCTGAAGGTCCTGGAACTGTCCGAGCAGGAGGACGTGCTGGTGCAGGTCATGTCTGCTGGGAAAGTCTTCATCCAGAAGGATGATCTGTATCGGATGGATCATTACCAGCTGGGCTATTTCTTTCCCCTGTTCAGTACGACGGCCACGCTGAAGGACGATATCCGCGCCTGGCTGCGGGAGGGAACTTTGGACGGCACCCTGCAGGTGGAGAAGATCAATCTGTACCATACCGATACCGACGCCCGTCTGCGGACGATCGAGCGGGCGAAGGACGTACCATTGGAACAGGTCTTTTCCGAGATCACTTCCATCGAATTCACGCCCGTGGGCATCAGTAAAGGCACAGCGCTGATCAAACTCGCGGACATCCTGGGCATCCCGGTGGAGCAGACCATCGCTGTGGGCGATGCGGACAATGATCTGGCCATGCTCAAGAGCTGCGGCCTGGCCATCGCCATGGGCAACGCCAATGAAAATGTGAAACGGACGGCCGACGTGGTCGTGGCGGACAATGATCATGACGGCTGTGCAGAGGCGATCCGCAGGTATCTGCTATGAAGTTTTATGAAGAAGAGTGGCTGCGGCTGAAAAAGGAAGTGGGTCTTGCGGAAGAGTACAAGATCCACTTTGCTGTGTGCCCGCAGGACAAAGAATATTACAGGATCTTAAGCGACCGACAAGGCGCGGAACTTACGGCTTCCGATGAGGGTATGCTGCTGCAGGCCGTGTATCGGTTCTGTTATCAGTTGGGCGTGCGGTATCTCGGCCCCGGCCGCAGGTATGAGAAGTACCCGGCCGCATGGGACCCACGCACCTTGGAACAAGACGATATCATCCGTCCGCTGGCGATCCGCGGTGTCTGCATCGAAGGCGCCGACAGCCGGGAAAACATTCTGGATATGATCGACTGGCTGCCCAAGATCGGTCTGAATTCGTTCTTCATCCAGTTCCGGGATCCGTATACGTTCCTGAAACGGTGGTACGCCCACGAGGGCAATCCACTGCTGCCGGAAGAGGACTTCGATCTTGCTGCGATCGACGCCGAGATCACCGAAGCGATCGCGAAGCGCCATCTGCATCATCACAGAGTCGGCCATGGGTGGACCGGCTCCGTCCTTGGTGCGACGGCGTCCGGCTGGGAGCAGGAGAAAGACCAGACCGCGTCTGACCGACTGTCCTATGCGGCCGAGATCGATGGCGTGCGCGGCTATTTCGGCGGGGTCCCGCTGAATACCAATCTCTGCATGTCCGACCGTACGGTGCAGGAAAAGTTCGCCGATGAGGTCCTGACCTATGCAAAAGAGCATCCGGAAGTCGACCATCTGCACGTATGGCTGGCCGACGACTGTAACAATCATTGTGAATGTGAAAACTGCAGGGATCAGATCCCGACGGATCTGTATCTGCAGATCCTGAACCGGATCGATGAGAAATTGACGGCGGCTGGCCTTCGGACCCGCATCGTTTTTCTGATGTATCTGGAGCTTTTGTGGCCGCCTAAGACGGAGACGCTGCATCATCCGGAGCGGTTCATCCTCATGTTCGCGCCGATCAGCCGCAGTTTTGAAAGCGGGTATCGCAGCGCGGACCGCAGTGCCGGGATCCCGTCATACGTCCGCAATAGGATCAGCCTGCCGGTGGGGGTCGATGCCAACATCGCCTTTCTCAAAGCCTGGCAAGAAGCCTTGGGCAGTGCTTGTCCGCAGGGTTTCGCGTATGATTATCATCTGGGCAGAGCTCATTATGGAGATCTGGGCTACATGCGCATCAGCCGGCTGCTGAACGAGGACATCTATCAGATGCCGTCGCTGGGTCTGGAGGGCCTGATGACCTGTCAGGAGCTGCGTGCGGGCTTCCCGCATTTCCTGCCGGATTACGTCCTGGGCATGACATTGACGGAACCTGCTTTTTCCTTCGGCGACCAGGAAGATGAGTATTTCATGGCGGCCTATGGACCTTATGCGCAGGAAGTTATGCGGTATCTGGAGACCTTGTCGCGGATGACGCATCCGGACTGGTTCAACGGGAAAGGCCCGCGTGTACGGCCGGATCTTGCGGCGGATTATACCGCTGCGTTGGAAGAAGTCCTGCGCATGCGGCCAAGGATCCTCGAGATGCGGTCGGAGGATCCGGTGGAGGCCCGGTTCCTTAAGATCCTTACGTATCATAATCGGTTTGCGGAATACTATCTGCTGACAATGCTGGCCAAACTGCAGGGGGATGAAGCAGGCGTGCAGGAAGCATTTGCCGTGCTGGACCGCTGCATGGACGAGAACGAAACTGAGTATCAGGAATGCCTGGACGTGTACCGCATCCATGAAGTGATGCGGCATTACACAAAGATAGGGTAAGGTGTATCCTGAAGGGGGGATATATTGATGGCTACGATCGAATGTCCGGTCTGCGGAATGACGTATACCGGTAAACGCTGCCCGGTCTGCGGAGCCAAGGTGAAGATCCGCTACAGGCAGGAAGCAGAAGCACAAAGCCAGGCACAGGCAGCGCCCATGCCTGAGCCGGAGATCCACGAGGTGCCGACGCAGACGGTCCCGCAGTTAAAGAAAAAGTCTGGCGGGAAACGCACCGCTGCAGCTTTGATGGCCAGTATCTGCGTGGTCATAGCGGCATCCATCGTCGGGATCGCGGGTTCGTTCAACCGGGTCCGTCATTCGTATGAGGAGCAGGGGTATGAATTCGTCATGGATCCTGATATGACGGATTATGAGATCGACCCGGAGACGGTGTATGACGCAGACGGCGTCAAAGTGGAGATCCAGCATTATCTGCGTAATGATTACATGACGGAGATCCATTTCCAGATGACGAACGATACCGACCATGACGTGCGTGTGAGCAGCGAACTGGCTACGATCGACGGAGTCGCCTCGGACAGGACCTTCTATACGCTGGTCGGCGCGCATGAGACGGTAGATGATGTCATTTATATCTTTGACAACGATCTGGCGGAGATGGGCTTGAGCGACGTGCATGAGTTCGCATTTCAGCTCAGGGTCCGGGATGATGAGACCTATGAGGATCTGGACGTGTCAGAACGGTACGTCTTCAAAACACCGGCGGAAGGATCGGCGCAGCACGCGGTACCGGAGGGGACCGTTGTGTATGAGAAAGACGGGATCCGGATCCGGAGGATCGGTACGCAAAGCGAGGAAGAGGACCGGTTCGTGATGCGCTATTACGTAGAGAACGATTCGGACCGGGATCTTTGTATCTTCAGTCAGGGCAGCTTGACTGTCAATGGGGAAGAAGTGGATAGTTCCTATGCGTATGGTCCGGATATCCCTGCGGGCAGCGGCGGCTTTATCGATGTCGTCGTCTATGATTATACGCGGGATGTGCGCAGTCTTGAGGGGACGATGGCCATCATGGAAAAAGATACCTGGGAGGATATCGGTCAGTTGTCGATAGAGTATCCATATGAATAAACAACAGATCCGAAGCAGTCTGCTCCTGCTGCTCGGGGCGGTGATCTGGGGCAGCGCCTTCGTGGCGCAGAGCGTGGGGATGGACTATATCGGTCCGTTCACCTTCAACGCGGTCCGCAGTCTGATCGGCACCGTTTCGCTCCTGCCGTTGATCCTCATCCTGGATCGGCGCAAAAAAAGAAGCGCGGTGACACGCGCTCAAAAGAAGGAATTCATCAAAGCCTGTCTGATCTGCGGCACGGTGCTCTGCGGAGCGACCATGTGTCAGCAGATCGGACTTAAGTATACGACGGTGGGCAAAGCCGGCTTCATCACGGCCATGTATATCGTACTGGTGCCGGTACTGGGCGTATTCTTAGGCCGCAAACCGGCCCTGCGCATCTGGTTCTGCGTATTGCTTGCCTGCGTCGGTCTGTATTTTCTGTGTATCAACGAAGGATTCTCCATCGAGAAGGGCGATCTGCTGATGCTCGGTGCGGCGATCCTCTTTGCATTCCAGATCCTGGTGATCGCGCACTATGCACCGAAGGTCGACAGCCTGAAGCTTTCAGCCGGACAGTTTTTCGTCAGCGGCGTGATCTCGCTGGTGATCATGTTCCTTGTGGAAACGCCCAGGATCCCGGACATCTGCGCCGCCTGGCTGCCTTTGCTCTATGCCGGCGTCCTTTCCAGTGGTGTAGCATACACGCTGCAGATCGTCGGAGAAAGAGATGCCGACCCCGCCATCGCGTCATTGGCGATGAGCATGGAGTCGGTCTTCTCGGTGCTGGCAGGATGGCTGATCCTGGGACAGGTCCTGAGCCCCAGGGAGTGGATCGGCTGCGGACTGATGTTTACAGCCATCGTGATCTCACATACCCACGCTTAAGTATGGCCGGGTGACGGAAGCCTCGCAGGACAGGATCTCTTCAGCCGGACCGCTGTAGAGCAGGTCGCCGCCGCCATCTCCGGCGCCGGGTCCTACTTCGATCAGCCAGTCGGCTTCCTTGATCACATAGGGGCTGTGTTCGGTCAGGATCAGGGTGTTGCCCTGGTCCACCATTTCATGGAACAACAACAGCAGACGGCGGATATCGTCCGGATGCAGACCATTGGTCGGCTCGTCCAGCAGGAAGAGCCGGCCTTTTTCATGCAATTGATCCGCCAGTTTGACGCGCTGCAGTTCACCGCCTGACAGGGTGGACATGGACTGGTTCAGGTGCAGATAGCCTAAGCCCACCCGCTCCATGCAGACCAGACGGTCATGGAAGGCTTCGTCTTTGAAGAAACGACCGGCTTCGGACACCGTCATCTCCATAACGTCCGCGATGGTCCTGCCGCGGTAGGTGTAGGACAGGGCTTCTTCGTTGTACCGGCGGCCTCCGCAGACCGAGCAGACGGTCTCGATGGTCTCCATGTAGGCCATGTCGGAAGAAATGATGCCCCGCCCGCCGCAGGCCGGGCAGGCACCTTTGGAGTTGAAGGAGAACCAGGTGTTGGAAACATGGTTTTCCTTGGCAAAAAGATTGCGGATCGGATCGGAGATGTCCAGATAGGTCGCGGGCGTGGAGCGCAGGTTGATGCCGATGTCCCGCTGTCCGATGTAGACCGCGTCCTCCGGACAGTCCTTCAGGAACTGGTGCACGAGGGAGCTTTTGCCGGAACCGGCCATGCCGCAGATGACGGTTAGCACGCCTTTGGGGATGTCCACATCGAAATGCCGCAGATTGTGGAAAGCCGCGTCACAGATCGAAAAGAACCCCTGTGGACGGCGCCTGCGCGGTGCGAAGACCGGCTGGCGGGAGAGCATATGACCGGTGATCGTGTCAGACTGGAGCAAACCTTCGTAAGAGCCGGTATACATGATCTGTCCGCCGGAATCTCCTGCACCGGGTCCCATATCCACACAGAAATCAGCCAGAGCGATGATCTCCGGATGATGCTCCACGATGAGGATGGTGTTGCCATGATCCCGCAGGCGGATCAGGGAGGCTTTCAAACGGTCGATGTCCAGAGGATGCAGGCCGACGCTGGGCTCATCCAGCACGTAAACGATGTCGGACAGGGCGGAATAGATATATTTGGCGATCTTGATGCGCTGGGCTTCGCCGCCGGATAAGGTCGAGGTGCCGCGGCTCAGCGACAGATAGCCCAGACCGATCTCGATCAGCGCCTTCAGCCGGCGGGACAGCTCCCGCACCATATCGGCCGCCAGCGGATCCTTGATGGAGCGGACCCATTCGTACGCGTCCGGGATAGTCATGGCACAGACATCGGCAATGTTCTTCCCCAGGATGCGACAGCTGCGCACCCGTTCGTTGACCCGGGTCCCACCACAGTCCGGACAGGTGAACTGACTGACCATGCGGTCCAGTACTTTTTGCTGCCGCTTGCCTTCTTTCGTGGTGATGATGCTGCGGTACATCCGGGGATAGATGCCCTCGAATTTCGCGGACTTCGGCCAGTTGGACGGCGGGTTCT
>JAFVHC010000380.1 GCA_017474705.1 Bacillota bacterium | reverse complement strand
GGAGCGTGCTCTTGATTTTCTGCTGATATCGTAGTATAATGAATTGGTTATGCTCTGGACTTGACTTCGTCTATCGTAGCATTCAATATCGCGCCGATCAGTTGGATCATACTTATGAAGTACAACCAGATGATGATCACGATGATCTGAGAAATACCGCCGTAGATAGAGGTATAGGCCGACATATCAGAAACGGAGGCCGACATCAGGCGGCTGACCAGGAAACTGGCGATCGTCGCAAACAGAGCACCCACCCATACGTTTTTGAACTTCAAAGTTTTTGTGGGAATAAAACGGTACAGGAACAGGTATATGATGAACATCAGCAAAAGCGGAAGCGCCAGTCGGATGATCGTCACCAGTTGTTCATAGTACCGGTCCAGACCAAAATAACCGAACGCGGCCTTGCTCAGCGCTTCACCGAACAGGACCAACGCGAAGAACAGAACGATCATGAACGCGAAGACGATCGTGTAAAAGAAAGAGATCAGGAAAATAAGGAGCAGCGGACGGGTCTCCACGGTCTGGTAGGCCATGTGGATGCCGTTCATGATGCCGCGCACGCTGCGGGATGCGGCGTACAGAATGATGATCACGTACAGGACATAAGATCCTGTAGTGCCGCGGTCCAGATTGTCGAAGACCGACACGATGACGTCCATGGCGGCTTCCGGAATGGAGTGATAATTCTGGATCAGCGCGATGACGCCGTCTGCCGTGATCAGATTCGTACGGGTCAGCATCATGCCGACCAGAGTGATCAGAGGGACCAAAGACATGATCATGTAAAACGTGATCTGAGCTGCATATGCGCCGACGCTCTCTTTGAACAGCCGGTATGTGAACCGGTAAATGAATGTACGAAGCATCCGGTATCCCTCCTTTCCTGCCACCATTATAAACCATTTGTCACAAAACCGCAACATTATCCATTTGAGAGGAATCGTCATGCCTATCAATCTCACACCCAATCTTCCAGATGAAGAGCTGCTCAAGCGGGAAAATGTCTTCACCATGTCCATAGAAAGAGCACTGCATCAGGCTATCCGCCCGTTGGAGATCGCCATTCTCAACATCATGCCCCTGAAGGAGCAGACGGAACTGCAGATCCTCAGGATGCTGGGCAACTCGCCGCTGCAGACCCACGTTACATTCGTGAGTCTTGAAACACACGAGTCGACCCATGTATCCAAGGAGCACATGGACAAACACTATGTTCCATTTTCCGAGATCAAGAGTCATAAGTTCGATGGCATGATCATCACAGGTGCGCCGGTCGAGATGATGGAGTTCGAAGAGGTCGACTACTGGCAGGAGCTATGTGAGATCATGGAGTGGACCAAGACGCACGTTACTTCCACATACCATATCTGCTGGGGCGCTCAGGCGGCTTTGTATTATCATTACGGGATCCCGAAAAAGGTCCTGCCGCGGAAGATGTTCGGCGTTTTCAAGCATAATCGTACCGAAGAGAAGATCGATCTGCTGCGCGGTTTCGACGATGAGTTCCTGGCTCCGCATTCGCGGCATACCTATACGCCTATCGAAGAAGTGCGCAAGATCCCCATTCTGAAGATCCTTTGCACGTCGGATATGGCCGGGGTCTATCTCGTCGTGTCCCGTGACAAGAAGCAGGTCTTCGTAATGGGCACAGCGAATATGATGCCACCACGTTGCGGGATGAATATGAACGGGATCTTAGCAA
Organism: Bacillota bacterium; assembly: GCA_017474705.1. Taxonomy (GTDB): domain Bacteria; phylum Bacillota; class Clostridia; order Lachnospirales; family Bianqueaceae; genus RUG159. The sequence continues at coordinate 9,598 of JAFVHC010000380.1, read as the reverse complement.
AGGGCTGGACATCCAGATGCCATATAATTACTTCCCCGGCGATGATCCTTCTCGCACACCGAAGAAGACCTGGCGCAGCCATGCCAATCTTCTGTACTCAAATTGGCTGAATTACTGGGTATATCAAGAGACACTTTACGAGTTAGAATAAGGAGCATAAATATCACATGCCGAAACAGCAGAATTATGATGCCAACAGTATCGAGGTCCTGGAGGGACTGGAACCTGTCCGTAAACGACCGGGCATGTACATCGGTTCCACCGGCACCCGAGGCCTGAACCACCTCATCTACGAGATCGTGGACAATTCCGTCGACGAGCATCTGGCCGGTTATTGCGATGCGATCCAGATCACGCTGAACCCGGATGGATCCTGTACGGTCAAGGACAATGGTCGAGGTATTCCGGTCGGACTGCATAAAAAAGGCCTTCCGGCGGTGCGTGTCGCTCTCACGACCCTGCATGCCGGCGGTAAATTCGGCGACGGCGCCTATAAGACCAGCGGTGGTCTGCACGGCGTCGGTTCATCGGCCGTCAACGCGCTGTCTGAGTGGTTCGACGTTGAGATCTCCCAGGATGGCTTCGTGCATCATGATCGGTACCAGAAGGGCAAGCCCGTTATCAAACTGGAAGACAAGATGCTGCCAAAGATCCGCAAGACCCGGGAGCATGGTACCAAGATCACATTCAAACCGGATCCGACCATCTTCGAGAAGACCCGTTTCAGAGAAAGCGATGTGGAGCACCGGCTGCATGAGATCGCCTATCTGAACCCCGGCCTTACGATCACGTTCCAGGACAACAGGACGGATTCTCTGGATCATGCCTTCAAGATCTTTTACGAACCGGGCGGGATCGTGGATTATATCAAGCAGCAGAACCGCAATACACAGGCGATCTGCGATCCGATCCATTTCAGCGGCTCCGCCGAGGGGATCGAGGTCGAGGCGGTCCTGCAGTACACCGAGGAATTCCATGAGAACATCTCCGGCTACTGCAATACCATCTACAATTCTGAAGGCGGCACCCATATCACCGGTTTCAAGACTGCGCTTACGACGATCCTGAACCAGTATGCCAGGGGCATCGGTGTCCTTAAAGAGAAAGATGATAATTTCTCCGGTACCGATGTACGCACAGGACTTACGGCTATCATTTCTATAAAGCATCCTGACCCTCGTTTCGAGGGCCAGACCAAGACCAAACTGGACAATCCGGATGCGGCCAAAGTGGTGACCAAGATCACGATCGAGCAGCTGACGCTGTATTTCGACCGCAATCTGGAAGAACTCAAGCAGATCCTGTCCTGCGCAGAAAAAGCCGCTAAGATCCGTAAAACAGAAGAGCGTTCCAAAGCCAACCTGCTGACGGTCAAGAAATTCTCTTTCGATTCCAATGGAAAACTTGCCAATTGTGAATCCCGTGATCCGAAACGCTGCGAGATCTTCATCGTGGAAGGTAATTCCGCCGGTGGTTCTGCGAAATCCGCCAGGGACCGCAGCTTCCAGGCCATCCTGCCGGTCCGAGGCAAAGTCCTGAACGTAGAAAAAGCATCCATGGACAAGATCCTGGCCAACGAGGAGATCCGCACCATGATCTACGCGTTCGGCTGTGGATTCTCCGAAGGTTACGGCAACAATTTCGACATTTCCAAACTGAAATATGACAAGATCATCATCGCGACGGATGCGGATATCGACGGCTGTCATATCGATACGCTGGTGCTGACGCTGTTCTACCGTCTCATGCCTGAACTGATCACGGAAGGCCACGTCTACCTGGCCACGCCGCCGCTGTACAAAGCTATCCCGTCCCGCGGTCAGGAAGAGTACCTGTACGATGACGCCGCACTGGATGCCTACCGCAAAGAGCATAAGAGCGGTTCCTTCAAGCTGCAGCGCTATAAAGGCCTGGGTGAAATGAGCGCCGACCAGCTGTGGGAGACCACCATGGATCCGCGCACCCGCATACTGAAGCGCGTGAGCATCGATGATGCCGCCCTCGCGACGGAGACCACGGCGATGCTCATGGGCACTGATGTCGGCGCCCGTAAAGATTTTATCTACCAGAACGCCAATATGGCAGAATTAGATATTTGATGTCAGTTTCGAAGGTTTTCTAAGAGGTGAAATATGCCAAACGATAAAGACGAGCAGTTGACATTCGATGATCTGGACCGTCAGGAACCGGATAAAAAGAAGAGCGCCCGTAAGCGCAAAACTGCCAAAGTCCTGGAGGAGATCCAGGAGAAGATCATCGACGTGGAGTTCTCCGATGTCATGCGTAAGAGCTACATCGATTATTCCATGTCGGTCATTACAGCGCGTGCGCTGCCGGACGTGCGTGATGGTTTGAAACCGGTACAGCGCCGCATCATCTACGACATGCAGGAGCTGGGCACGACTTCTGACAAACCGTACCGTAAAGTGGCCCGTGTCGTGGGCGATACCATGGGTAAATACCATCCGCATGGTGACAGTTCCCTGGAAGGAGCGCTGGTGGTCATGGCGCAGGACTGGAAACAGATGGAGCCGCTGGTCGATGGTCATGGCAATTTCGGTTCCATCGAGGGCGATGAGGCCGCTGCTTCCCGCTACATCGAATGCCGGCTTACCAAATATGCGGAAGATGTACTGCTTTCCGACATCAAAGAGAACACCATCGATATGGTGGCCAACTACGATGAAGAGCTCACGGAACCGTCCGTGCTTCCCTGCAAACTGCCGCATCTTCTGATCAATGGATCCGAAGGCATCGCAGTCGGTATGGCCACATCCATGCCGACACACAATACTGCCGAAGTCATCGATGCGGCCATCTGGTATCTGGATCATGAAAAAGACGCTACGATCGACGGTATCATGGAAGTACTGCCGGGACCTGATTTCCCGACCGGGGGTATCATCAGCAATAAAGCTGATCTGAAAGAGATCTATACGACCGGTACGGGCCGCATCAAGGTGCGCGGAAAGGTCATCGTAGAGCAGGAAAAGGGCGGAAAAGAGCGCCTCGTCATTACAGAGATCCCATATCCCATGATCGGTGACGGCATCGGTAAATTCCTGCAGTCTGTGGCGGATCTGGTAGAAAACAAGACTTTGACCGAGATCGTGGACATCTCCAATCAGTCTTCCAAAGAGGGGATCCGCATCGTCCTGGATCTGCGTAAAGGCGCCGACACGGAGCAGATCGAGAACATCCTCTATAAAAAGACCCGCCTGGAAGATACCTTTGGCTGCAATTTCCTGGCCATCAGCCACGGCCGGCCGGAGACCATGAGCATCCTGGACATTTACCGTGAATATACTGCTTTCCAGTATGAGATACACACCAGACTGTTCGAGAATCTGCTGAAAAAGGCAGACCGTCGCCGAGAGATCGATGAAGGCCTTTTGAAAGCCATCGATGTGGTGGATACGATCGTTGAAGTCCTGCGTGGCTCCCGTACGGTCGCACAGGCCAGAGAATGCCTGATGACCGGTAACATAGAAGGTATCCGCTTCAAGACGGAAGAAGCCAGAGTGCAGGCTCAGACTTTACGGTTCACCGAAGTGCAGGCGCAAAGCATCCTGGAATTGCGCCTGGCCCGCCTGGTCGGACTGGAGATCGAACAGATCCAGGAGGACTACGACAAGATCGTCAAGAATATCAATCGATATAAAAAGCTCTTGGGCAGCCGCGCCGCCATGCGCGGAGAGATCAAGAAAGAACTGGAAGGGTTCAAGGCGAAATACGGTCGTCCGCGCCGCACCGAGATCACCGACGCGAAAGAGATCGTGATCAAGGAGAAGCCTGAAGAGATCCTTCCCGTCTGGGTCCTGATCGATCGATTCCATTATATGCGTGCCGTCAGTGAAGCCATTTTCGACAAGAACAAGGAGCAGCTGGAGGCGGAGCACAAATATATCTTCCATTCGCAGACCGATCAGCGTCTGATCGCTTTCACCGATACCGGCAAAGCCCATACCATCAAGGTCAAGGATATTCCTTATGGCCGCCTGAAGGACAAGGGAACGCCGATCGACAATATCTCCGGACACGACAGTAAGACCGAGAACATCATCGCTATACTGCCGCTCGTACCGGAGCAGGAATTGGTCTTCGTTTCGTCCGACGGTTATGTGAAACGCGTCTCCATGCAGGAATTCGACGTTTCCCGCCGTACGATCGATTCCACCAAGCTGTCACCGAAGGCCACGGTCGTCTATGTGGCCCCCTATGACGGTAAACGTACATTGATGCTGACCTCGGCCAACCGCTTCGGGATCCGCTTCCAACAGGAAGAGATACCGGTCCAGGGCAAGACGGCCCGCGGCGCCATGGGTCTGAAACTCGAAGAGGGCGATCATATCGAGGAAGTTTCCGACAACGGTCTGATCCGCCTGAGCAAACGCGGAGGAAAGGGGAAAAAGCGATAATGAACGATTATAACCTGATCGGCGCGCGTCTGCGCGAATTGCGCGAGACCTGCGATTACACCATCGAAGAACTGGCAGAAGAATTCCACATCGATCCTGAAGTCTACGCTTCCTATGAAGAGAACGGCAAGGACATCCCCATCAGCCTGATCTACGAGATCGCAAATAAGTTCAAGGTCGATTTCACCGAGATCGTAACAGGTACACCGGGGCGGCTGAACACCTATCATGTGATCCGCCGCGGTCACGGCAAGATCGTAAACCGCAATCCTGAATACCATTTTGAAGACCTGGCATACCGTTATGCGGACAAGGTCATGCAGCCGCTGCTGGTCACGCTGGATCCGGATGATACACCGGCTAAACTGATCGAGCACAGCGGTCAGGAATTCAATATGGTGCTGGAGGGCACGGTCATCGTTACACTGGGCGACAAAGAATTTGTTCTGGAGCCCGGAGATTCCATTTACTTCAATCCTACGATCCCACATGGACAGCGCTGCGGAGGCACCTCCAAAGCTCGTTTCCTTACCGTCATCGCAGAGTAAGATTACTGTTGAGAGGTCATTCATTTGAATTACTTACTGAATCGATTCCTTCCTCAGATCGAATTTGAAAGTTATGAGGAATTCAAAGAAAAATTTACGATCAATGTACCGGAGGATTTCAACTTCGGTTACGATGTGGTCGATGCCTGGGCGGATGCGGAGCCGGAAAAACGAGCGCTGGTCTGGGTCAACGAAGAGGGCGAAGAGCGCGTCTTCACCTTCACCGATATCAAAGCCATGTCCAACCAGGTCGCGCATTTCTTCCGCAGTTTAGGACTGAAAAAGGGCGATGTGGTCATGATGATCCAGCGCCGTCGCTGGGAATACTGGATCTGCGCTACTACATTGCATAAGCTTGGCGTGATCCTGATCCCGGCCACACTGCAGCTGACCAAGAAAGACATCGTCTACCGCGGCAATGCTGCGGAGGTCAAAGCCGTCGTCTGTGTGGATGACGATTTTGTCGTAAGCCAGATGGAAGCTGCTGCTCCGGAGATCCCATCTCTGAAAAACAAGATCCTGGTGGGCGGCCCTCGCGCCGGCTGGCTGGATCTGCATGAAGAAATGGATAAGTTCCCCACGGAATTCGCCCGTCCGACGGACGATCAGGCGACCAGGTGGAATGATATCATGCTGGTCTATTTCACCAGCGGTACCACGGGCATGCCCAAACTGGTCCAGCACAATTTCGCGCATCCTCTGGGACATATCGTTACGGCGAAGTACTGGCAGCATGTGGAGGAGAACAAACTCCATATGAGCGTATCCGACTCCGGCTGGGCCAAGTTCGGCTGGGGCAAGATCTACGGCCAGTGGATCTGCGGTGCGACGATCTTTTGCTATGATATGGTGGGCAAATTCGATCCCAAGAAGCTGCTGCGCAAAGTGGAACAGTACAAGGTCACCACGTTCTGCGTCCCGCCTACCATGTACCGTTTCATGCTGCAGGAGGACCTTTCGCAGTTCGATCTGTCCAGCCTGCATCACTGTGCAACGGCCGGTGAACCGCTGAATCCGGAGGTCGTCAAGCAGTGGAAGGAGAAGGTCGGACATCAGATCTATGAAGGCTTCGGCCAGTCTGAAGGTCCTGTCCTGATCGCCAATTTCGGCAGCGAGTGGTTCGAGCCCATCCAGGGTTCCACGGGCAAGCCGAATCCTTTGTTCGATATCCAGCTGATCGATGCTTATGGTGAGCCTTGTGAAGATGGTGAAGAAGGTTCTCTGACGATCATTGACGTCAAGCATCACCCGCCGGTCGGTCTGTTTACCGGATACTACAAGTCTCCGGAGCAGACAGAAGAGAAATTGAGCGGCATAGGTTACAACACAGGTGACGTGCTTTGGCGTGACAGTGACGGATATTACCGTTTCGTAGGACGAAATGATGACGTCATCAAGTGTTCCGGATATCGTATCGGTCCTTTTGAGGTCGAATCGGCGCTGATCGCACATCCCGCTGTTGTGGAATGCGCCATCACCGGCGTCCCGGATCCGATCCGCGGCCAGGTCGTCAAAGCAACGATCGTTCTTGCGAAGGGATACGAAGGCACTCCGGAGCTCACGAAAGAACTGCAGAACCATGTAAAGAAACTCACGGCGCCGTATAAATATCCGCGTGTCGTAGAGTATGTGCAGGAGCTGCCGAAGACGGTCGGTGGCAAGATCAAGCGTGCGGAGATCCGTAAAGCGGATGAAGAAGCACACAATGCTTAAGAGCAAGACCGGGTACGATCATAAAAGATCATGCCCGGTTTTTTGTATTCTGATATTGACAAAGAGTGACACATTTGATATGATATTCCAGAATCCCGACTAAAAAAGTCGGAAATATAAATCAAACAAGTTATCACATAGAAAGGAGCGGCAATGAAGATCTCAACCAAAGGGCAGTACAGTCTGAAAGCCATGGTCGATCTGGCATTGAACAGCGAGAACAATCTGCAGACCATCTCTCAGATCGCCGAGAGGACGCAGATCTCAGAAACATATCTGGAACAGCTGCTTCCAAAGCTGCGCAATGCCGGATTGGTCGAAAGCATACGCGGCGCACAGGGTGGCTACCGACTGGCAAAACCATTGGACCAGATCACGGCCGGAGAGATCTTAAGGGCCGGCGAGGGGGATCTGATCCCCGTGGAGTGCGCTGCAACTTCCGCGGATCTTACGTGTCCCAATGAGGAGACCTGCGTCACCAAATACGTATGGAAACGTATCACAGAAAGCATCAATGAGGCAGTGGACGGCATTACGCTGGCAGATCTCAAAGAGCTTCACAAATAAAGGAGATTGTTATGGAACAACGATTTGTATATGCGGATCATTCCGCTACGACCGGCGTACGTCCCGAGGTACTGGAGGCCATGCTTCCTTACCTGAAAGAAGAGTACGGCAACCCGTCCAGTATCTATAAAAAAGCGCGTTCCGCCAAAGAAGCGCTCGAGAAGGCAAGAGGTCAGGTCGCAAAGGCGATCGGTGCCAAAAACACTACGGAAGTCTTCTTCACCGGCAGCGGCACCGAAGCTGATAACTGGGCTTTGAAAGGCATCTTTGAAGCTTATGCCAATAAGGGGAACCATATCATCACGACCGCGGTGGAACATCATGCGATCCTGCATACCTGCGACTACCTGGAAAAGGTCCGCGGCGCGAAGATCACCTATCTTCCTGTCGATGCGGAAGGTTTCGTAAAACTGGACGAACTGGAAAAATCGATCACCGATGAGACTATACTGGTCTCCATCATCGCCGCCAACAACGAGATCGGGACGATCAATCCCATCGAGGAGATCTCCCGGATCTGTCATGAAAAGGGTGTTCTGCTGCATATCGACGCGGTCCAGGCCATCGGCAACATCCCGATCGACGTGGAAGCCATGGGCATCGATCTGCTGTCCATCAGTGCACATAAATTTTACGCACCGAAGGGTGTAGGAGCTCTGTACGTCCGCAAAGGTGTACGTCTCCCTTCCTTCATCCATGGCGGCGATCAGGAACGTAAAAAGCGTGCCGCAACGGAGAACATCCCCGGCATCGTCGGTATGGGTGTGGCGATCGAGCTTGCTGTGAACGAAATGGAAGAGCGCAACAAGACTTTGATCCCGCTGCGCGACCGTCTGATCCGTGAAATCGAGGAGAAGATACCTTTCGCAAAGCTCAACGGTCCAAGAGAAAAGCGTCTGCCCGGCCACGTCAATTTCAGCTTTGAATTTATCGAAGGTGAATCGTTGCTCCTGTTGCTGGATATGGCCGGTATCTGCGCCTCCAGCGGTTCCGCCTGCACGTCCGGATCGCTGGATCCTTCCCATGTCCTCATGGCCATCGGCCTGCCGCATGAGATCGCTCATGGATCTCTGCGTCTGACGTTGGGCCGTGAAAACACGGAAGAAGACGTCGATTATATCATGGAGAAACTTCCGCCGATCGTGGAACGGCTCCGTGAAATGTCACCTTTGTATGAGGATTTTGTAAACGGCAATGTACAGCCGATCATCATGAAGAAGTAAGTGAGGTCATATCTATGGCAATGATGTATTCTGAAAAAGTAATGGACCATTTCATGAACCCCCGCAATATGGGAGAAATGGAGGACGCTAGCGGCGTCGGTACCGTAGGCAACGCCAAATGCGGCGATATCATGCGTATTTTTCTGAAAGTCGACGAAGATGGTATCATCCAGGATGTCAAATTCAAGACTTTCGGCTGCGGTGCTGCGGTAGCTACGTCCAGCATGGCCACAGAGATGATCATCGGCAAGACCGTACAGCAGGCGCTGGAAGTTACGAACAAAGCCGTCATGGAAGCACTTGACGGACTGCCGCCTGTTAAGGTACACTGTTCATTGTTAGCAGAACAGGCGATCCACGCGGCTCTTTGGGACTATGCAAAGAAGAACAACGTCACCATCGAAGGGCTGGAACCGCCGGTCGACGATATCGAAGAGATCGTCGGTGATGAAGAGTAAGTAAGATCTATACAGGAGGTATCCCCATGAGACTCATCATCAATGCGGATGTTGAAAAAAACCAGATCAGCAAGTACATCTATGGGCATTTCTCTGAGCATCTGGGACGCTGCATCTACGGCGGTGTGTATGTAGGAAATGATCCGGAGATCCCTAACATCGAAGGCCTTCGTACAGATGTCATCGAAGCGTTGAAACAGATCCGCATTCCGGTACTGCGCTGGCCCGGCGGATGCTTTGCGGATGATTATCACTGGCAGGATGGCATCGGTCCCAAAGACCAGCGTCCTTCCATGGTCAATAAAAACTGGGGCGGTGTCACCGAGGACAATTCTTTCGGTACGCATGAGTTCCTGCGCTTCTGCGAACTGATCGGTGCGGAGCCGTATATCAATGGCAATGTGGGCAGCGGTACGGTCCGTGAAATGCGTGACTGGGTCGAATATATGACCTTCGATGGTGTTTCTCCTATGGCCGATCAGCGTCGGGCCAATGGGCAGGAAGAGCCCTGGAAAGTGCAGTTCTTCGGCATCGGTAACGAAGCGTGGGGCTGCGGCGGTAATATGCGTCCGGAATACTACGCCGACGAATTCCGCAAATTCAATACATATCTCTATAATTACGGAGATAACAAGCTGTTCCGCATCGCCAGCGGCGCCAGCGACAATGAT
>JAFVHC010000379.1 GCA_017474705.1 Bacillota bacterium | reverse complement strand
CTCGATCTCCAGCAGCATGTTCTCGATCGCGGCTGAATAATCATGGATGTAGAACGTTCTGTCACGATATGCGATCGTCTTCTGGGTCAGGACGCAGATGAAAGCCGGGGCAGTTTCCGCGATCGGAGGATCGATCACGGCCTTGACAGCTGCCACGACTTCAGGATCGTCCACAGCGATCAAAGACGTGGTCTGCTTGTTGCACCCCGAAGGCGCAGCAAGACCCGCCTGCATGATACGGATCAAATCACTCCGGGACACCCGGTCGGGACTGTAACTGCCGCGATAACTGCGGCGTCCGATGATCGTTTCAAAAGTGTTCATGGATCATTCCATTTCTTTACTTGCGGCGGAAACGTCGCAGCATAGGGACGATCTGCTGCAATGTCCGCACGAATGTGTAGACTTCCTCTTCTGTATTATTCCTGCACAGACTGATGCGCAGGGATTCATCGATCGCTGCTGCATCCAACCCCAGTGCAGACAGCGCCGGACTCTTCTCTTCTGGTTTGTTGGAAGCACAGGCGGAGCCGGAGGAAACATAGATCTCATGGTCCTCCAGCGCATGCAGCAGGACTTCCGACCGTACACCCTCGATCCGCAGATTCAGGATATGCGGAGCACTCTCGCTGATCTCCGGCCCATTGACCGTAACCCCATCTATGACCTTTATGACCTCATGATACAGGAGTTCCTTCAGATGCTGCATGTGCGCCGCGTGCCCGCTCATATCCTCATATGCTTCGCGCACCGCCTGTCCAAATCCGCAGATCCCGGGGACGTTTTCCGTTCCGGAGCGAAAATTCTTCTCCTGACCGCCGCCCCGCAGCAAGGAAGGAATGTATTGGTTCCTCGCAATATAGAGAAACCCGATGCCTTTAGGGCCGTGGATCTTGTGCGCGCTGGTACTCATCAGGTCGATCTCCCAGGTAATAGGGTCGATCGGGATCTTTCCGAAGCTTTGTACTGCGTCCACATGGAACATCGCTTTCGGTGCCGTTTTATGTACGATCTTACCGATCCTATCGATCGGTAGGATCACACCCGTCTCATTGTTCACGTGCATGCAGGTGACCAGTACGACGTCCGGATCGACTGCCCCTTCCAGGGCTTCCAGATCAGCTCTTCCGGCAGCGTCTACCGGCAGATATGTGATATCGAACCCTTCTTCCGAAAGACGTTTCAAGGATTCTCCCGTTGCAGGATGCTCCCCCGGCCAGGCCAGGATCCTGCGTCGTTTACCCGCGCGGGCGGCCGCCCCAAGCAGGGCTGTATTGGAGCTTTCCGTTGCCCCGGATGTGAAATATATAGTCGTTTCCGGAACATGGAGACAGTCGGCGATCGTTTTCCTGGCTTCTGTTACATATCGCTCGGCCGCCTGACCTTTACGATGCAGGGACGAAGGATTGCCATAGTCCTCGGTCAGGACCTGCGTCATGATCCGGACGACCTGTTCCGTGGGTTTTGTGGTCGCCCCATTATCAAAATAGATCTCGCTCATAACACCTCAAATATTAAGAAAAGTGATACAGCAGCAGAGCTGCCGTCACCGGTCCGGCAGTTTCCGTGCGCAGGATCCTGGGACCCAGTCCTACAGGAACGGCACCGGCCTGCTTAAGACGTTCGATCTCCGATGGATCGATCCCGCCCTCTGGCCCGATCAAAATGGCTGCTTTACATGGCTTTGCCGGAAGTGCTTCCAGCACCGGTTTCAAAGATCGATCCAGCGCACCTTCATAAGGGACAAGAAACAGGTCGAATTCCGCGGTTCTTGCCAATACCTTATCAAAGCTGCAGCTCTCCTCAACACTGGGTATGATGCCTCTCGAGGATTGTTTTGCGGCAGATTCAACGATCTTCCTCAAACGCTCGGTCTTTCTCGCTTCTTTTTTGGATTCGATCCTGACGACAGACCGTTTCATCTCGACCGGTACAAATGCGGAAATACCGAGTTCCGTTCCTTTTTGCAGGATCCATTCCAGTTTGTCACTCTTAGGCAGGCCCTGGAACAATGTGATGTGGATCTCAGGCTCTGCCTGAGAAGGTATACTGGACTCGATATGGCATACCACGATTTGGTCATCCATCGATTCGATCCTGCTTATATGATCCACGCCCTGTCCGTCACAGACGGTCAACTGTTCTCCGATCTGCATCCGCAGCACATGTTTGATGTGATGAGCATCTTCCGTGATCCGGATCTCATCTCCCTGTATCTGTTCTGGAGACACAAAAAACTTGGGCACAGCCATATTCCTCCATATTAACAAAATATTGATTATTATAAGCCCCAAGTGTCCGTGTGTCAATAACAGTAAAAGCAGACTTTCGAAAAAGTCTGCTTTCATTTTACTTTGTTGCAAGAATAGCAGCCCAGCTGCCTTTCTCAACGATCTTGCATATGGTGAACCCACTTTCGGTCAAAGCTTTCTTCACGTCGTCCTCCCGCTCACGGATGATGCCGGAGCTGATATAATATCCGCCCTCTTTCAGCACCGTTGGGATCTGCGGCGCAAGACCAATGATCACATCCGCGATGATGTTGGAAACCACGATGTCCGCCTTTGCCTCAGCAAATGCATCTACCTCCAGAAGGTCGCCTTTGAAGACCCGTACATGGTCTTCTACATGGTTCATCCTCACATTCTCCTGTGCCACTGAAACGGCGTTCCCATCCAGATCGGAACAAACGACAGGACCCGCACCGCACAACGCGGATGTGATGCCAAGAATACCGCTGCCGCATCCGATATCATAGACGCGCTCACCGCCCTGGATCAGTTCCTCCAGCAGTTCGATGCACATATAGGTCGTTTCATGCGTTCCGGTACCAAAAGCCATGCCCGGATCCATCGTAAGGCGGATATCATCCTCCTGGATATCATCCGGTTCGATCCAAGTGGGGACGATATAAATGTGTTTGCCCAACCGGAACGGCTTATAGTATTTCTTCCAGGCATTCGCCCAGTCATCCTCGTTCTTGACAGAGATCTCGATGGTACCTTTTCCAATGGGCAGGTATTGAGAGATCTCCTTGAGACGTGTCTGGATCGTGAACGTCAGATCTTCCAGATCATGGTCAGAAGTAATGTTCGCAAAGGACCGATAGCTGCTGACCGTCACATCTTCTGGATCCATGCCGGCTAACAGGTCCTCATCGATATAGTCCCATGCAGTGGGATCCTGCTCCTGGCTCAGGATATCCTGCGGATCCTGGATCTCCACGCCTTGAAACCCGATATCCTCCAGCATATAGGCTATGGCCTCCACGGCCTCTGAAACAGTATGGATCGTAAACTGGTACCAGTTCATATCATCCTCCTGGCTTACTTTTTGAAGAAGGATTTCTTCTTCGTTCCGCCTTTGGTCCCTTCGCCAAGGGAGGCAGCGAATTCACGCAGCAGATGCTTCTGCTCCTCATTCAGGTGTTTGGGCACTTCGATATTGACGGTAACATATTGGTCGCCGCGCTGTCCATCCCGATGCAGGACCGGGATGCCCTTGCCACGCAGCCGGAATCTGGCACCCGTCTGCGTACCCTCTGCTATAGAGTACTTGACAGAACCATCGATCGTACGGATCTCCAGTTCATCGCCCAAAGCCGCCTGGGCATAACTGATCGGTACAGAGCAATATACATCATAGCCCTGACGGGAGAAGAACGGATCCGGACGGACGGCAACGGTCACGAACAGATCACCGTTTGGCCCACCATTGACACCCGGCTCACCCAGACCGCTCTTGCGGATGCTCTGACCGTTATCGATACCGGCAGGAATGGTGACCTCAAAGGTCTTGTGTGTACGCACCTGGCCCTCACCGGAGCACTTCGGGCACTTTTCTTTGATGATCTGACCTGTGCCGCCGCAGCGGGAACACGGCCGCATGCTGATGGTGTTGCCGAACAAGGTCTGCTGCTGGAACTGGATCTGACCGGATCCATGACACTGCGGACAAGTCTCCGGTTTCGTACCTTTCTTGGCTCCGGAACCACCGCATTCATCACAGTTCTCATACACCCAGACACTGATCGTCTTATTGCAGCCGAATGCGGCTTCCGTAAAGGAAAGCTCTACCCGGGTCTGGACGTCGTTGCCTTTCATAGGCGCATTACGCCTGCGGCCATAGCTCTGTCCGCCGCCGAAGAAATCCCCGAACATGCCAAAAAGATCGTCCATACCGCCGAAACCGCTGAATCCGCCGTACTGTGGACCCGCGCCTTCTTCGAACGCGGCAAAGCCGAACTGATCATATTTGGATTTCTTCTCGGGATCGCTCAGGACTTCGTACGCCTCATTGACCTCTTTGAATTTGGCTTCTGCTTCAGCATTGCCCGGATTCGCGTCCGGATGATACTGCTTTGCCAATTTGCGGAAGGCCTTCTTGATATCCTGGTCGCTGGCCGATTTATCGACCCCAAGGACCTCGTAGTAGTCTCTTTTCTCTGCCATGTGTTACACCTCTATATCAGACTTATACAATGGAAGGCCGACACTTGTGGCAAGTGCCGGCGATCCCTTTATGTTTTTATGATCAGACTTCTTTGAAGTCCGCATCTACGACGTCATCGTCGCCGCCCTTCGGGCCGCCGCCGAAGCCTTGGCCGCCATTGAAATCAGGACCCGGCTGGCCCTGCGGACCCTGCTGCTGATACAGCTTGGTCGCCATCTCATTGAGGGCTTTCATCAGACGATCGGTCGTATCCTTCATCGCTGGATATCGCTGTCGCTCGGCGTCTCTTTCTT
>JAFVHC010000378.1 GCA_017474705.1 Bacillota bacterium | reverse complement strand
GGCCGTTCACCAGCTTGGCGTAGTTTTCATCATCCACGGCATAAGCCATATACAGAAGCTGCGCCATCTCATAGTCCACATCCATCAGTTCCGCAAACTCTCTGGCCGTGATCTTGTCCGTCAGCATATATCCGTCCATCGCCTCAGTGTTGGCCAGGCCCTGGCTGTGATCCACTTCGGGGCGCCGGTCCAGCTCGGCAAGCATCTTCTTTTCCTTTTCATAATCACCCGACGGCACGACCAGCGCCACAAAGTTGGAATCGCCGAAGCTTTCTTTGATCCGCTCCTCCGCGATCTGCTGTTCGTTCTGGATCGGTGTAGTCAGTTCTCCGTATCCGTATACGTAAGGGCAGAGATTGGAAAAATGCAATGCCACTGCCACCACCGCCAGGAATACGACGGGGATGATATGTCTCGTGGCATAATCCATCTTTCCGACAAAATCGATCCTGGGGATAAAGCTGCGATGCTTCGTCTTGTCCATCGCCTTGCCGAAGATCATGATCAGTCCCGGCATAAAGAGGAACACGGACATCAGGCTGAAGAAGATCGCCTTGATCAGACAGATCGCCATATCCTTACCGATACCATATTGCATAAACATCATTGCGAGCAGACCGCCGATCGTGGTCAGGGAGCTGGAGCAGATCTCCGGGATCGCCTTGGACAATGCCACGATATCGGCTTCACGAATCCCCAGGGTCCTGTGTTCTTCCTTATAACGGTTGCAGAAAATGATCGCGTAGTCGACCGACAGGGCCAGCTGCAGTACGATGGTCACGGAATCGGATACGAAAGAAATGGTACCCATCAGGAAATTGGTTCCCACCGCCAGGATCGCACCCAGGCCAAAGGTCAGGATCAGTACCGGCACCTCCGCCCACGTCTGCGATGTGAAGAGCAGTACCGAAACCACGATGATCGCGACGATCACGCTGATGACCTGCATCTCGCTCGCCAGCTGTTCGGCTGCCGCATCCCCCATGGAGGTGGATACGCATAGATCGTAATCGGCCAGTTTGGTCTTTACGTCTTCCAGTGCTTCCAGCGCTTTCGGATCGTCCTCTGGATAGGTAAACGTGATATCATACAACGCGGAGAAATTGTTGAAATGGTCCGGGCTGTTATCAAAATTCAGCATATACACATCGTCCCGGTTTTTCAGTTCCGTGGCGATGCGGTCAGCATCATCGTAGGTTATGTTCATCACCATGACCTTTGCCGTTCCGTAGGTAATGAACTCGTCCTCCATCCGGTTGAGTCCGATGGTCGTCTCCGCCGTATCCGGCAGATATGCCGCCAGGGAATTTTCCACTTTCACCCAGCCGGAGGAGATCAGGGAAAAGATCGTCGCGATCCCCAGCAATAAAAAAAAGAGGTTGCGCCGATCCACGACAAAGGTTGCCACCCGGATCATGAACGGCTGCTTCTCCTCCCCCTTTTCATTGAAGTTTACGCCGGTAATGTCTTTCTGGTTTGGTTCTGTCTTTGCACTCATGTTGTCACTTCCTTTTTCTTATG
>JAFVHC010000377.1 GCA_017474705.1 Bacillota bacterium | reverse complement strand
GGCATTACGCCGGAGGAATCGGCCGCATGGGGCACAAGGATCTTTCAAGACTATGGAGCGGCCCGCAGGGCCGGCTTCGAACTGACAGAACTGCAGAACCTGAGGATGCAGTATGAGATGCTGGACATCACGTTTACTGTGCCTTATGATGAGATCGAGGAGATCTACTGGGACGGCTGCGGCGACAGCCGCGTGATCGAGGGTGTGCCTGCTCTGCTGAAAGAGTTGAAAGCACGCGGGATCCGGACCGGTGTTATCAGCAATATCCAGTGGTCAGGGCGGGCTTTGCGGCGGCGGATCGACCGCCTGCTGCCGGATCATGATTTTGAATTCATCCTCGCAAGCAGCGATTATGGATACCGCAAACCTTTGCCGGCGCTGTTCGATCTGGCTTTGCATAAGACAGGCCTCGCCCCGAAGGAAGTATGGTATTGTGGAAACAGTTATGAATTCGATGTGAAAGGCGCCGTATCGGCGGGATTGTATCCGGTATTGTTCAGGAGCAAAGCCGATGGTGATCTTCCGCATCTGGAGATCTCTGAATGGAAGGAGCTGATCCCATGTTTGGAAAGAAAAAGCAGGTCTTGACCTTCGATCCGGCTGAGAAGACTCCGATGCTGCATGCCAGCATCTGCACGGGTGAGACGGCCGCCGGTTTCAAAGACCGCAAGACTGGCCATTTTGAAGAAGTCATGCTGATCCGGTCCGATGCGGATCTGAAGGAATTCATGCGTCGGTATGATTTGAAAGAAGTCCCGAAAAAGGAGTACTGAAACTTGAAAGAGATCCTATATCAGCAACTGTCGCTGGATTACTGCTGCCCGGTGGAAGAGGTGACCGACAGCGCCAATCATTTTCATGTATATCAGCCGTTGGAAGGCCGCCGACGCTTCAATGAGGAAAAGGGCTGTTTTCTTAAAGTCGTGTCATTGAAGAACAAGCTTTTGTTTACCGGGGCCTCGGAGATCCTGGAATGGTGCGAGACACAGTATGCCGCATTTCCCGGAGAATGGTTCATGGAGCCCAAGACCATCCTACCGCTCAATGAGAAACTGAAGGAATACGGACGCAGCGTCACGCATCTGCACCCGTTCTATATCGCGACGGATAGATCAAAGATCCAGCCTGTGGACTATGACGTGGTCCTCTATCGCGGCGGCGAGATCGAGCAGTTCCGTGGTGATGGTCGTATGGACGAGGCTTTTTCGTTCCAGCCGGCGGCACCGGATATGATCGGCGCCGGCGCCTGGAAAGATGGCAGATTCCTGGGCATGGCCGGCGCCAGCGCGGACAGTCCCACCATGTGGCAGATCGGTATCAACGTGGATCCTGCGGCGAAAGGCCTGGGGATCGGCCCGACACTGGTCGCCATTCTGAAGAATGAGATCCTTGATCTGGGGATCCTGCCCTATTACGGCACCTCGGTCTCCCATATCAATTCGCAGCGCGTCGCCCAGAAGGCCGGGTTCATACCGGCCTGGACGGAGATGAGCACATCATAAGAAACGTGCGGACAGCAGGCATGTGAGACTGCGCTGGTCCAGCGTATGACGCCCGCCTTCCATGGTGCAGAGAAGGTCATAGCCGGGGATAAAACCGGCCCGTAGATACTGTTCTTGTTTCTCCATGCTGGTCTGACAGTAGGATTGATCTGTCATGAGACCAAAGTGCTCGAAGATCACAGTCGTACGTTCACGAACGTCAAGAAGGGTGAAATCCGGATGATAAACCATACCGGATGGGAGCCGCAGCGGGAACTCATAAAGATAGGGGATCTTAAGACGATCCAATGTATCGGCTATGATCTTTTCACTTTTGGAGCGGACACGCTGTCCATTCTTTGTATAGATCAAAGGATCCTCAGGGTAAAACGGTTTCCTTTCATAGTCTGTCTCAAGCCAGGAGGATAAGAAAAGATCATCTGGCAGCACATAAGGATGCACCAACTTTTTTCGTGCATTTGTCAGCTTTTCATAAGGATCAGACAATGCTTTATAAAGCGTAGAAGCGCTACGTTGAAGACCTTGATCCTGCAGACGCTGCAAAGTGTATGTTTCCCGTTCGGCTGCTTGTTGGAATCTTTCTTCATAGTCCTTTTGTGCCAAAGCGACGGCAAATTCAAGATTCTCCTTTCGAATGTAGGTGCCACGGGGATCATCTTTTCGAGCCTTGAAGTAATATTGCGGGTAACGATGGTTGATCTGGACATTCAGAAAGCCGGGCGGCTTATCCTTCAGTGAAGAAGAGACTTGCTGTAGGTATTGATCAACTATTGTGAGTTGCTGCTGGATCGGCAGAAAGTATTTTGGCATCGAAAGCTCCTTCCTTTTTACATGATTTATGATATGAAACAGTGATTATAAGGTAATTTCAGAATCGATACCTGATATGAGCATCAACAGCGGAAAAATACTGTCGAAATCAGGGGAGATGAGGGCGATTGGATGTTTTCTTACAGTATTATCGTTCCTTCAGATAGAGAATACTGTTTAGAAATGAAAAATGATCCGTTTTCGACAGTATTAGGATGTGCGATTTCAAATTATCAGGTACAGATAAAAAGATTACCTGATCAGCCGCGACATGAGCAGAAAATCAGGTAATGGACATCAAACCGAAACACCTAAATAGTATATCAAAATATTTCTGAAAAAGCAATATAGATAAAGAAAATAAACAACAATATATAAAACAGACCAAAAATGTTAAAAGACAAACAATGTTTTGACACAATTTTTGCTAATCCGGAAATTGGAAACGATGCCAGCCGTATCCTCCTCATCCAACCCGTTTTTCAGGAGGAAGACCTCGAAGAGGAATACCAGCTGATCCGTCAGCTGTCAGGACGTACCGATTTCCAACTGGTTCCGGTCCCGGTATCCAACTGGAATGAAGATCTTGCGCCTTGGCCGGCACCGCCGGTCTTCGGCAAGGAGCCATTCGGTGCGGGAGCTTCGGAAACATTGCAAAGGATCCTGGAGATCCTGCCGGACGCTGCGGATGCCGTCTATCTTGGCGGTTATTCCTTGGCTGGGTTCTTTGCGCTGTGGGCGGCCTATCAAACAGATCGATTCGACGGTGTGGCAGCGGTCTCGCCCTCGGTCTGGTATCCGGGTTGGATCGATCTTGCGGAGAAGCAGGTATGCAGATCGAGATCCGTGTATCTGAGCCTGGGTATGAAAGAGGAGAAGACCCGCAATCAGACCATGGCCCGTGTCGGCAGCTGTATCCGCCGCATGCACGCGCTTCTGCCGGAAACAAGTGCTTTGGAGTGGAATGAAGGCAATCATTTTCGGAATCCGGCGCTGCGGACCGCGAAGGGTTTTGCGTGGCTGTTGAAGCAGGCGCCGATCCGTACGGAACGTTTGGTGCTCAAGCCCAACGGTCCGGAAAACCTGGAGTCGACCTTCGCGTATACCGGCGATCCGGAGACGACACGATGGATGGTCTATCTGCCACATGAGACCATCGAAGAAACGAAGGACTTTTTGCAGAAGGCGGCTAGAGAATGGCGAAAGACACAGCCGGGATACTATGAATTCGCTGTTTGGAAAGATGGTATCCACATCGGGGCGGTGAGCCTGTACCTATATGATGAAGGACGTACCGGCGAATTGGGTTGGATCTTCAATAAAGCGTATCAGCATCAGGGCTTCGCGCTGGAAGCGGCCAGGCGCTGAAAGCATATGCGGAAAAGACCTTGCACATCCACAATTTCCGTGCGCATTGCGATGCGGAGAACACCGCATCCTGCCGCATCATGGAGCGCCTGGGCATGCATAAGGTCAGTACACATGGCGGTCGCCACAATAAGCAGTCCGCCGAGGAGAGAATGGAGTACATGTATGAAAGCTGAAGAAGCGATCTTGACACGGCGCAGCACGCGTGTCTACAGTGACAGATCGGTGGAACAGGAGAAACTGGAGCAGGTATTGGAAGCGGGACGTTACGCGCCGAGCGGCGGCAACAACCAGACCACCCATTTCATCGTGATCCGGAGCCAGGAGGTCCTGACTGAACTTGCCCGTCTGGTCAAGCAGGAATTTGCGAAGATGGAAGAAACGCCAGGCATGTACAAATCCCTGGCCGGGGCGATCCGTCGATCTAAAGGCGAAGTCTACGTCTTTCATTACAACGCACCGGTCTTGATCCTGACGGCCAACCGCATCGAATATGGTAACAATATCGCTGATTGTGCCTGCTGCCTGGAAAATATGATGATCGAAGCCAATGCGCTGGACCTTGGCACCTGCTGGATCAATCAACTCAAGTGGCTGAACGAGAATGAGGTCATCACACAGTATCTGCGGACGATCGGCTTAACGGAGGAGGAGCGTGTCTACGGTGCCCTTTCCGTTGGCTATGCCAAGAATGGTCTGCCGGATCGTAAAGCGCTGCCGCGGACCGGAAATCCGGTGTCCTGGGTGGATTGATATGAAGACAAGGCTTGTTGGGTCTCTGATGCCCGGCGGTGAGAACGGCCGCAACAGTGAGGGTGATTTCCTGCGGGCGCCCAATGGGGAGATATGGTTTGCGTACAGCCGGTTCATTTCCGCGGACAGCGCGGATGATGGACCTTCGGACGTCTACATGATCCGATCCGCAGACGAGGGAGAGACTTGGAGTAAGCCGCAGTGCATCGCCCGCGCCGGGGACTTTGGCACCTGGAATATCATGAGTGTTTCAGCGATGCCGCTTGCGGATGGAACGCCCTGCTTCTATTTCCTGATCAAAGAGATGGACGGAAGCGCGGGGATCGGCCGGGCAGTGTGGAACGGTGAAGGGTTTATAACAAAACGCTGTCTGCTGGATCTGCCGGCCGGATATTTCGTGATCAACAATCAACGGTTCATACGATTGAAAAACGGCCGCATCATGGTGCCGATCGCGCGTCATGAGAATGGTCCGCTGATGGACAGCCCGGAGCAGACGCTCAAGGACGGTTACGTGTGGCTGCGGGTCTACGACAAGTATGAAGCCGTCAATTTCAACAGTACGGTGTACCTGCTGGCCTCGGACGATGATGGAGCATCCTTCCAGATGACCGATGCCCGCATCACGCTCACCGGAAGCCGCAGCTTTCTGCAGGAACCAGGTGTTCTGGAACTAAAGGATGGCACGATCTGGCTGTGGGCACGCACCGCGCTTGGCTGTCAATATCAATGTTTTTCAAAGGATGGAGGCGCATCCTTCAGCGATCCGGAGCCTACGATCTTTACATCACCGCTGTCTCCCATGTCGGTGTACCGCACTCTGGATCAGACCATATGGGCTGTGTATAATCCGGACCCGGATCAGCGTAGGACGCCGCTCGTATTGCGGCGGTCCATGGATGAAGGTGCGACGTGGTCAGACCAGGTGATCCTGGAGGATGTACCGGATCGAGGTTATTGCTATACTGCTATATTCGAGACACGTGACAGCGCGCTGCTTCTGGCGTACTGCCGCGGACGGACGGAGCTGGGCATGCTGAATGAAACTGGTATCATGAAGATAGAGAGGGAATGAAATGAACGAAGTACTGCAACGAACTTGTGAACGGTTCTTGGAGAACCGCTCGAAGATCGAGCAAGCCCTGCGCACCAGGGAACACAGGGTCACGGCACTGTATGCGGTCCGTTTTCTGGATCAGCTCGTGCTGGATGAAGAGCTCTTGCGAGATAGCAAGAGAATCCTGAAAAGCGAAACAGGGGTCTTCTCAGGATTCCGTGGATATGCGCAGAACGCCTGCATCCTGGCCCTTTCGGCTTCCGGTGAACCGCAGACCGCCATGGATACGGCAAAAGAGGCTTACAACGTGATGAAGAAGTCATTTGGCCGCAGCAGCCAGACGGCGCTGGCGGCCATGCAGCTGCAGGATCAGATACCGGCTTGGCAGATGGAAGAAACGATTCGTGACGCAAAAGCGGTCTATCAGCAGATCAAGCGAGAGAACCCCATGCGGTTCTTCAAAAGCGACAGTGCTTCCTTCTTGTACACGCTGGTCGGCCTGGAATCGAAAGATGTCGCGATCGAACGGATCCGAGCACAATACGCAGCTCTTGGGGCATCGTTCTCCAAAGGAGAAGGTGGACGCGGGGCGGCACTCGTCCTGTCCCTGTCCGACGAACCGGTGGAGCAGAGCACGAAACGACTCCGCAGCCTGTATGACCTGCTGAAACAGAATGGACTGCACTATGGTCGATACAGCGAGATGGCAGCCCTGGCGCTTCTGATGCGGAGCGGTGAGAGCCCGGAGACTCTCGCGGCATCCGTACAGGAAGTATTCCAATGGCTGCAGGAGCACAGGTATAAAGGCTGGGATATGACCAAGAAGACCAGGCTCATGCATGCGGCTCTGATCACTGCGGCCGTCTACGGTGTGCCGGAACTCGACCTGGAACTCTGCCTGCAGATCGTGATCAATCAGATCGTAAAAGACAAAGAAGCATCGACTGCAGCTGCAGCATCCTAAGTGTAAGTAATTAAATCAAATATATCACAAAGAAAGGAGCGTCGAATAGTTTTTCGACAACGATCATTATGGAACAAAACGTAACTTATCTTGCCAATGCGCATGATGCGGAGACCGGAAGAACGGTATATGCTGCGGTCAATGAGGAATTCAAGCAAGGGCCTGAACTCAATGAGGCTCTGCTCATGCGTATCCTGCGTGATAATAAGGATACGGAATATGGCAAAAGATATGGCTTTGCCGATATTACATCGGTAGAGGAATACCAGAGAAGGGTCCCGGTCATTGTGTATGACAATATAGCCGAAGATCTGGAGCGTATGGCGAACGGTGAAAAGAATATCCTTACCGCATATCCGTTTACGCACATGAACGAAACATCCGCGACAATGGGTGTGCCCAAGCATATACCGATGACGCAGGAGCAGGCGCAGGTCTTTCTCAAATACAACAAGCAGTATATGGATGGGCTGAAAGCGGAACATCTTGGCAACGGTTGGATGGAGGGCAGAGCTTTCTGTACGACTGAAGGTAAGCACCGTACCCTTGATTCCGGTATTACGGTCGGCGACGCATCCTCTGTTATGGCGGATTATATCAGGGGTGGCAAAGAAGCGCTCGGCAATATGATGGGAGCTCTGTTTACTTCTCCGGTAGAAGCGACGCTGCCTGTGCCTAATACCGATACAAAGTATATCCACGCTCGCTTCGCGCTGATGGATGAGAATATCACCGGTATGATCACCGGTTTCTATAGTCTTATAGTAAACTATTTGAAATACATCGCGGATCATTACAAGCTTCTGATCGACGATATAGAGAATGGAACGATCAATGAAGATATCAGGCTCACGCAGGAAGTCAGGGACAGCCTGCTTGCCAAGATACAGCCTATGCCGGAACGTGCTGCGCGGCTGCGCGAGATATTCGCGAACGGCTCGGATTTCTGCTTTATTCCGCAGGTATGGCCCAAAATGACTTATATAGCTGGCGTTGGCGGTGATGGCTTCTCGATCTACGATAGGATCATCAAAGAGAATTTTACTGGAGGATGCTTGAAGAATATCTATTCCGGTGTGACTGCTTCCGAGGGATTATGGTCGGTTCCCGGCGGAATCGATACAGAGGACAGCGTTATGGCTCCGGGCAGTGCGTTCTTCGAGTTCCTTCCGGTCACATGTGGAAACGATTTTTCCAAGTGTGTTACGATGGATAAGGTCAAGGAAGGGGAGATTTACGAGATCATAGTGACGAACCTCTCCGGGTTCTATCGCTACCGCACAAGCGATGCTGTTAAGGTGACCGGATTCAGAGGACAAACGCCGATGATCAGGTTCATGTACCGCGTCAACAGGACGATCAACATGGCCGCTGAGAAGACCACCGAAAAAGCGTTGCAGGTCGCTGTAGAAGGCGCTATGGAAGAGCTTGGCGTCGAGCTTTCGGATTTCAGCGTATTTCCTGATTATGAAAACATGACATATGTATTTCTTATCGAACCGATGAAAGAAGATACAGGTGTCAGTATCGAGCAGCTTACCGAATGCGTATACAAGCATATGCGTGAAGCGAACGGTGAGTTCGCCGGCTATGTCGATACTGGAAGGATCAAAAAACCTGTTGCCCATTGGCTCCAGCCGGAGACGACGATTCTTTACCGCGATATGATGGTGTTCAGAGGCGCGTCGGCTAACCAACTTAAGCCGGTCCGTGTCATTATGAACGAAAAGCAGCGTAAGTTCTTCTTTAGCCTGATCATGGAATAAAAGAATGAAACATACCAATACAACAGATATTGTCAGCAATGTATTCAGAAGTATGCTTGTTGTACAGATCATGACCATGCTCACCGGTATCGTAGGAAGTGTGGTCGATGGTATGGTAACGGGCAAATACCTTGGCGAAGATGCGATGGCGGCGTTCGGCTTTACGGCGACTGTATCGCTCGCCGTCGCCATCGTCGGCGGCATCATGAGCACGGGTACCTCAGTCGTATGCGGCAAAAGCCTTGGCGAGGGCAAACTCGAATGTACACGGCACAGCTTTTACGCCTGCTTCAGTGCGGCGCTGATCGTTTCCATCGCATGCGCCCTTGCTATCATATTGTTCGCATCTCCGGCCGCGAAACTGATGGGCGCGCAGGGAGAGCTCATTCCTCTCGCTGCCGATTACATCAGAGGCTATGGCATAGCTTGTCCAGGGATCGTATTAGTTGCCTTTCTCATGCCTGTCATGCAAATGGACGGCGAGATGAATCGGCTGATGCTGGCGGTGGCCGCTATGACAGTGGGGGATATCGCCGCGGATCTGCTGAACGTGTGGGTCTTTCATGGCGGTATGTTTGGCATGGCGCTGGCAACAGCAGCCAGCTATTATCTCGCGCTGCTGTGCCTTGTGCCGCATTTCGCAAAGAAGAATATCATCTTCAACCGTCCATCGTTTGTTTTCGATGCCAAGACAGTCGGGGCGATGTGCAAAAACGGTATGCCAACCGCGGCATCGCAGCTCGGCCGTATGTTACTGACATTTATCCTCAACCGTTACCTGATGCAACTCGGAGGCGGGGCTACCGTCTCGGCACACGCAGTCATCATGTCGGCAGGAAATCTCTGCCTTGTTCCCGGTACGGCGCTTGCTTCAAGTACACAGGTCATCTCAGGCGTTCTGTCGGGTGAGGAGGACCGTACCGGTATCACGCGTATGATTCGAACAGCGATGCGTTACAATATGATCGTGAACGGCGCGTGCATGCTTTTCTTCCTCGCTCTCGCACGACCGATCGTCTGGATGTTCTATAAGGGAGGCACATCAGCGATCGATATGACAGTCACGGGTTTTCGGTTTTATGTGCTTTGTATGATCTTCTATGCCGTCGATCTTGTTTTTCGCAGCTATTGTCAAGGTTCGGGGCAGACGAAAAAAGCCTATGTCATCACGATATGCGATTGCTTTATCTGTCCGCTTTTGATGGCGCTTCTGTTAGGCGGCCTGTTCGGGGTACCGGCTATCTGGCTCTGCTATGTGCTCGGAGAAGGGCTGACTACCGTGGTCATGCTGTCGCTTTTCCGCATGAGCAACCATGAGCAACATGGGCTTGATGCTATTATTCCATTCCCAAGATCCTTTGGCAGAGATATCAGAGCAGTGTATGAACATTGTCTGTCAGGAACCGGCCCGAACGAAGTAGTTGAGGTCTCAAAGGAAATAGGATCCTTCTGTGCAGATCACGGCGCTGATAACAGGATGTCAAATCTGATGAGCCTTGCGGCAGAGGAGGCTGTCGGCAATGTCATAGAGCACGGCTTCTCCGATGGGAAACCACATAGTGTCGAAGTACGAGTATCAAAAAAAGACGCGGAGTGGATTCTCCGCGTCAGGGACGATTGCAGACTATTTGATCCTAAGAAATACATGGAACAGTACACCGATGAAGATCCTTCCGCCAATATCGGATTAAAGCTGCTCCGTGAAATCGCCTCGGACATGGCATATGTTAACGCCCTAAAGCTGAATAATCTGATGATCAAAGTATCACCCTTGTCAGCTGTCGATCCATGAAATCAAGCCTTTTCCTGTACACAGACGGGAAAAGGCTTTTTCATTTTGTGTCAAAGACAGTGCCTGTAAATACATGCAGGTCAGGCATACTTTCGAATATAAGCCATCAAGGACTCACAGTCTTTCCAACGCTGTGCGGACCATTCGCTGCCCAGCACTGTGAAATAATAGGTCTCCCCCTTATACTCGTAAATACCGGAGAAACAATTGCCGGCTTCCTCGATCCAGCCCGTCTTGCCGCCCTTGAAACCGGATATCTTCTTGTCCAGAAGATCGTCCGTGGTGTAGGCGGTGTGCGTATATGTTTTCGAAATGTCGGAGAATGTGTACTTCTTTTTCAGGATGATGGAGCGATAGGTGTCATATTTGTAGCACTCGCGCTGGATCAGACAGAGGTCATAAGCGGTGGAATGATGCGTTTTTCCATGCAGACCATGGGGGTTGTTGTAGTTCGTGTCTTTGCACCCGAGCTCAGCCGCCCGCTTGGTCATTTTTTTTGCGAATTTGGATACGGAACCGGAGATGTGCTGCGCCAAAGCTGTTGCAGAATCGTTGGAAGATTCGATCAGCAGTGCGTGCAGCAGATCCTTGCAGTAGAACTTCATACCGACTTCCGGGTACAGACTGCCCCAGCCGGTCTCGTCGGCTTCTTTTGTATAGGTGACCTTGGTCTTCAGCTTGACGTTTTCCAATGTCAGAAGCGCGGTCATCATCTTGGTGGTGCTGGCCATCTCTCTTGCCTGATAAGCGTTCTTGTTGTAGAGGACCGCACCATCACTGCCGCGGACGATCACAGCGCTTGGTGAAGAAAGCTTCAGTGTCTTGATGTTCTGGGCGTTGATCTGGATCTTGGAAGACGTGTACGATCTGGAGTTGGATGTCTTGGGAATATAGAGCCGCCATTTTGTGGTGATCTTCTTTTTCCAGTTGTCCGGATACTGGATCGTGATCTTCTGCGATTTAGATCCCGTCAGATCATAGGTCTTTTTAGTGACCCACTTTTTGTCAGAGGCATCGTAATACTGAAGTTTAAGACTTCCTTTGGCAGCATTTTTGATGGTGATCGTATCACGGACCGCTTTGGAAACTTTCCTCGTAAAGGTATGGCACAGGCCGGAGATCGTCGGTTTCAGCAGAGTATCGACAGAGAAGACAGGACTCCAGCAGGAGGAGATCGCTTCATCCTGTTCAGTATTCAGTGATCGTACGCGTACGTAATAGATCTTTCCCTTCGTGAGGCCGGTGATCTGCGCGGAGACTTTTGCCGGATCATCGATCAGCAAAGAACGCAGGCTTTTGGTAAAGGCATCGTCTGTGGCATACTGCACTTCATATCCGGACGCGGCAGTGTTCTTGGTCCAAAGGACTTTGATGGACGTAAAGCCCGTACGGCTTCCCCTGGCGTTTTCCGGCGCGCTCAGGAACAGGGAGGCGGCGCCGGATGTATGGGAACTGTCGAAATAGGTGCTGTCCTCATAGTGACGCGCTTTGACAGTATACACCCAAGCATCTCCGTTTGCCACCTGCGTATCGACCCAGGAGGACCCTTTTTTGACGGTAGCGACACGGGTCCATGTGCCCGCGCCGATCTTGCGATATACATAATACCGATCAGCGCCAGGGACCGGATCCCAAGCGACCATAGTACCGGTCTCACAGATAGAGGTGGAAACAACTGGCTGGGCTACCCGGATGATCATCCGTCCATCGGGATCGAAGGGCCCGGCAGACCGATCATCAGCAAGTCCGCAAACGGTGTAGAAATACCCGGACCCGCTTTCGACGGCCTTATCGGTGAAGGACAGACCGGTCGTTTCACCGAGAACAGTCCAGTCCGCCGCTCTGGAGGCTTTTCGCAGGATCTGATAGGAAGCAGCGTTTTCTGTCTGCTGCCAGGTCAGTTTGATACCGGCCTCCCGGTTTTCGACGGTATGCAGTATCGGGGCAGCGGTTACGGTCACTGGATCCTGTGGTCCATCAGTTGTGTCAGAGGGATCAGGCCCCAATGATTCATCAGATGATCCGGTACTGTCAGCTTCATTCAGCACTTCCGGAAGAGAAGGATCCGCATCGGATCCGTCTTCGGAAGGTCCTTGTGTCTCTTCCTCAGCTGGCTGTTCCGCAACCGGATCTTCTGATGCATCCGTCTCTTCAGAAACAGAAACATCCTCTCCGGGCACAGTCTCTTCAGCCCGGATCGTAGTGCAGCCGGGCAGAAGGATGATCAAGGAGAGGATGAAGGCCCATAAGGATCGTGCTAAAACAGAGTGCATAAACGCCTCCTGGAATCAGATCACAAACTGTAATACACAATAAGCGAAGTAGATCACCAACAGAGTGACGCCTTGGAACCGTGTCACCTTTGCGCGGAACAATGCGGGCAAGGTAAGGAATGCCATAACGAACATCATGATCGGCAGATCGAGGACCAGGGAAGCATTGTGGCCGGCGATCAGCTTGCCTGTGGGGATCGAGAAAGGATTCAGCGTCATGGAAAGACCGCTGACCAGGACCAGATTGAACAGGTTGGCGCCGATGACGTTGCCCAGAGACAAGGAGCCGTGGCCTTTGATCAATGAAGTGATGGCTGTGATCAGTTCCGGCAGAGAAGTGCCCAGTGCGACGAACGTGAGAGCGATGACGGATTCCGGGACGCCCAGCGCTTCGGCGATCTTGGTACCATTGTCGATCAGCAGACGGGCACCGACGGCGATCAACACGGCTCCGACGATCAGCAGAATCAGATCTTTGGCCAAAGAGGATTCTTTTTTATCGTCTTTGGCCTCTTCTTCTTCCACAGGCGCGGACTCCGGATGGCGCATGACCTGCACCACGTTGAGGACCATATACGTTACGAAAATGGCCAGCATCAGGATGCCCATGGGGCGGCTGAAATACCGGGTGGTGTAGGCAGTGGCGCAGTACAGAATGGCCGCAATGAAGAAGAAGATGACCGGCTGACGCATGCTTCGGTTTTCGACCGGTCCGGGTTTCACTGCGGCGGTGATGGCGCTGATCAGAGCCGTATTGCAGATGACGGAACCTATGGCGTTACCATAGGCGATCTCACCATGACCGCTCAGAGCGGAACCGGCGGAGACCATGACCTCCGGCAGGGTCGTACCGATGGATACGATCGTAGCGCCGATCAAAAGCTCCGGCAGATGGAACCGTTCCGCGATGCCGACGGCGCCGTCTACGAACCAGTCGCCGCCCTTGATCAGACAGACAAAACCGACAATAAACAAGAATACTGCGAGGACCATATATACCTCCTGAAGAAAGTTTTGATGTGCTCCACAGATATCGATCAGAAAAAAAGATGCTCGATTATGATCTCCAGACCGATGCCGATCAGGATGACACCGCCCAATATGGAAGCGTGGCGTGCGTAACGCATACCCACGGCACGTCCCAGGATCAGGCCGCATACACAAATGATGAAAGTAACTGCTGCGATGATCAAAGAAGCAACGAAAGCGGTGCCGGCACCATAGTGTTCGATGGTGAAGCCGACGGACAGGGCATCGATGGAAGTCGCAACACCCTGTATCAACAGGAGCCCGGCCGTTAATGGGCGGGCCGGTGCGTCTTCTTCTGCACCTTTTTTGATCCCTTCCACCAGCATGCTGCCGCCGATGTACATGAGCAGCAGAAATCCGATCCAGGGGATATATTTCTGCAGTGCGGTAAAACGTTCAGCGGCGGTACGTACAAAGAACCAGCCGATCATGGGCATGGCAAACTGGAAGCCGGCGTAGACACCGGCGATCAGACATAGCCGGCTGCGCGGCATCTGCGGATCGTTCAGACCATTGGCAAGCGAAACCGAAAAAGCGTCCATGGCCAGACCGACGCCCAGCAGGATACTGTTCAGAATGAAAACGAATGTCATGAAGCGGGACAAGACCTTTCTGTTATCGAAGTATAACATTTTCATTATACCTGTACAGGAACCATATTTCAAGAAGAAATGCCTTAAAATACAGTTGATCTGCCGGTGCATACCACCAGAAACAAAAAGAGACTTTTTCTACAAGCATATTGCAGAAAAAGTCTCGCTTCTTAGAACATATCCCGGAGAGGAAGCCTCTCGTATTGACGAAATATATTGCACGTGACCGTGTAAGCTACTCCCTTAATCGACTTCATATTATAGAGATAAAACTTCTTCTTGTCAAGTTGATTTGGCTTGTTTTGACGGATACGGCGGGAGAACGGACGTGGAT